>DEUO01000105.1:8849-9042 GCA_002362595.1 Caryophanales bacterium UBA3260 | reverse complement strand
AATAAAATAATTATTCAATCTAATAATAATCATCAAGAATTAAGACAAGGTCTAAACAATATAGGATATTATTTAGAAACAGAAGATTACACATATGACAAAAACAAATGGTATATTACATGCAAATTTATCAAATCAGAAAAACAAAATAGTAAAGAAATTATAAAATATGGTTATCTTAATAATCAAGATC
>DEUO01000105.1:0-8594 GCA_002362595.1 Caryophanales bacterium UBA3260 | reverse complement strand
TCTTAATAATCAAGATTACAATAAATATCTATTGAACCATCTAAAAACAATTTCTAAAAAGATACCATTATCTAAATTACATGAAAAAATAGAATATTACAAAGCAATAAAACATCTAAAAAAAGCTATTTCTAATATTTAAGACATAGCTTTTTTATTGAAAAAAAGTAGGGTAAGATACATTATATCTTTGATTTTTATCTTCATTAAATATATTATTTACATTACTATTACTAACACTTTTATTATTACTATTTTTCATCCCTATAGACTTAAAATTATCTAATAACTTCCCAGAATTAGCAACAATCGGCTTAATTTGTTTATATAAAGGTATTATCTGCCTAGCAACACTTAAAGTACGTGAAAGTCCATTAAGAACATTTAACATTGATAATCCATTATTCATAAATACCACCACTATATTATATGAATAATTTACTATTTTATGATATACTATAAAAAATAAGAAGGTGAATAAATGCTTATCCAAATATATATTATTTCATTATTATTTATCACTGGTATCTTCTTTGGCTTATTATGTGTAATAAATGGACTTAAAGATCCCCTAAGAAAAAAAGGAACAGTAATTCACACAAACTGTTGTAGTAATTGCAATAATCCTTGGAAATGGTATGAACTAATTCCTTTTATATCATTCTTTATAAACAGAGGAGAGTGCCCGTATTGCCATTCCAATATTCCTTTATCATATTCTGCATTAGAACTAATATCAGGACTTCTATTTTCCTTCTCATATATGATATATGGATTTAGTTATGAGATGTGTATAATGATAATCTTAACAATGCTATCTATAATAATATTTGTAAGTGATTTTAAATACTATGTTATTTTAGATAAACCATTAATAATATCTAGTATTCTAATATTATCATTAAAAAACATTTTCTTTAGTTTTGAAACTCTGATAATATCATTTATAAGTGGTTTCATCTTATTTTTATTTATGATGTTAATTCGTTTTATCGGCAACAAATTATTTAAAGAAGAAACAATAGGTGGAGGAGACATAAAACTAGCTATGGTCTTTGGTTTTACTTTAGGTGTCAAATTAAGCATTATATCCTTAACAATAGGTTCCTTCTTAGCTTTCCCATATGCTATCTATCTCTCACTATCAAAAAAAGAACATGCCATTGCTTTTGGCCCATTTCTAATAACAGGTTTATACCTAACATTCATTTTCATGCCTTACATAAATGAATTTATCTCAACCATATTTTAAAAGCATTAACTCTATCGTTGAAGTTGTAAGATAAATGTAGACACAAAAAAACAGTCTACATTTTTTTGTTATAATTAAATTGGAGGTATGATATGTCACGAATTAGAAAAGAACCAAATAGATATTGGTCAAAAAAAGATAAACTAAAAATAATTAATAAAGTATTACTTGAAGGAAAATCTTCACAAGAAGTTGCTAGAGAATACGACATTTCAGGTGGTATGTTGAGAAATTGGATTATTAAATATAATCAATATGGTGAAAGTTCATTGGAAAATAAAAAGAAACCAGGTAATCCATTATGTAAATATTCAAATAAAAAGGATTTATCTGAAATGGAAAAACTTCAATATGAAAATATGAAATTAAGAATCGAGAATGAACGATTAAAAAAAGGATACCTAATGAAAGGAGATGGTTCATTTGTAATGTTCAAGAAATAAAACAAAAAGAATTTGAAATAGTTGAAATATTAAGTAAAGATTTTTCTGTTAAATCTTTATGTGAGGTAATGAATATTTCTAGAAGTGGTTATTATAAATGGTTAAAAACAAGAGATATATTAAATCAGTATGAAATAAATCGCAGAGACTTAGAGAATTTAATAAGGGATATCCATAAAAGAAAACCAAGTTATGGATATCATAGAATAAATTATTTAATACGTAAAGAAACAGGTTGGGTAGTATCTGATAACTTAGTACATAAAGTATGTAAAATATTAAAAATAAGAAGTAAAGCTAAGCATTATTCTACTTATAAAAAACCAGGAGAGGAGTCTATTAAATATCCAAATCTTATCAATAATGATTGGAATGTCGCTAGACCATTAGAAAAAATAACATCTGATACAACGATGATATGGTTTAAAAGACAAAGATATGACTGGACATATTATGTAGATGCCTTTGACGATTCTATAATAGGGTCGGATGTTAAGGCTTTTTATCATGGTGTAAGTATGAAAAATCATAGAGATGCATTACAAGATATGTTAAATAATAAAATAAAAAGAGGATATAAAAGCCAAGAGACGATTTTCCACTCTGATCAAGGCACAATATATTCCTCAGTTGCATTTAATAATGCACATAAAGATTATAACATAATTAGGTCAATGTCAAGAATAGGAACACCAACAGATAACCCAATAATTGAATCTAAAAATGGTTGGTTAAAGAAAAAAATATATATTGACTTTAACCAAGATGATTATGAAACTGTTGAAGATTATGTAAATGCAATTATATACGACCATAATTATTTAAGGCCAAGTTATGCTTTAAACTATAAAACCCCAATTGAGTATAGAACTCAACTAGGGTTTCAATAAATGTTTTTTATTGTCTACTTTTTATTGACAAGTTCAACTCTATCGTTAATGCTTTTTAATAACTAAAACGTATTATCATATCCATCATAATCAAAATCGTCATCGTCATCATCTACATCTATATCACTTAAATTAAATGATGACATCTTACCAATATCTTTTTTTCCTTCAGATATTTCAGCTTTATCATTATCTTTTTCTATAATATCATTGTTATCTTCATTACTTTCAGTGTCTTTCTTATCATTGATATCACTAGTATTAACTATTTCGTCTTTAACATTTTTCTTCTTATTATTCTTGGATTTTTCCATTAGACGATTTAATAACTCTTTAGCATCTTCCATTTGCATAGAAGCATCAATCTTATCAGTTTCATCTTCCTTTTCTTCTTCATCTATATCATCATCTTCAGATCTATTGATTTCTTCATCATCATTAACATCTATCTTAGTATTAATATCATCTTTCTCATCTTCATTATCAACTTCATCATTCGTAAGACTATCTTTACCTAAAATAAGATTCTTAATTTCTTCCTCATTTTCTTCGAAATCCTCATTTAAATCCATAATACGCATTATCTCCTGAAAAGAAGTAACACCATTTACAGCTTTATTTAAACCATCTTCCAGTATTGAAGTATTATCAGTATATATAATTTTACGAATCAACTCCATACTTTTCCCATTGGCAATAGCATGTCTTAACTCAGCATCTACTTTTACAACCTCAGCAACAGATATTAATCCGACATATCCATCATTACAATCATCACAACCGCAAGGATAGTATAATTCTTTAACATCTTTACCTAATATAGCCTTTATGACACTTCTCTCATAATCAGTCGCTTTTCTTTTCTCACGACACATAGGGCATAATCTCTTAACTAATCTTTGTGAAATAATTCCTTTTAAATTAGAACCTAATAAATATCTTTCAACATCCATATGCAATAAATTGCTAATTGTTTGATATATAGTTTTACATTGTAAACTAGATATAATAAGTCTTCCACTAATAGAAGCTCTAAGAGCATATCTTGTTATTTCATCATCAACTAATTCATTAATAGCTATAACATTAGGATCTTGTAATAAAATATTTTTTAGAACATTCTTATAAGTTATACCTTTAGAAGGACATAATTCTACCTGATTAATTCCCTTAATTTTTAGACAAATAGGATCTTCAATAGATATAATATTATTTTCGTTATTATTAATCTCTTTTAAAATAGAATAAATAGTAGTTGTCTTTCCAGAATTACCTGTACCTGTAACTAAAACAATACCTTGTTCATCTGCAAGTATATCTCTAATCTTCTTAACATCCTTATCATTAAAACCTAATTTATCAATACTTTTAACACTACTACTATAATTAGATATATGACATACAACTTTTTCTCCATCAGCAATCGGTAATGAAGAAACGCGCATCGTATGAGATTTACCATCTGAATCAATACATATACTACCAATTTGAGGCATTAAAGATTCCGTAATATTCATTCCTGCTAATATTTTAACTCTAGTAATAATATTAACTTTAACGCTATCAGGAGCTGTTGTATATTCTTCAAGTTTTCCATTAATCCTAAATTTAATAATAACATCATCTTCTGTTGGATCAAAGTGAACATCAGTAGCTTTCATCTTTATAGCATCATTCAATATTCTTTTAACGACACTAACAGTAGGTTCCTTTTCAAAATCAAATTCATGTATAGCCATATAAATACACCTCATTTTTATTCTTCCATTTTATTATAACTTAATTAATCTTATTCCTCAATAATTTTTCCAAAAATTTGAATATAAAAATTTGACACATTAAATAAAATATCGTATAATTAAAAAATCTTGTAAAAAAAGGGGAGAATTATATGAGTGCAACACAAGGTAATGTTGATTTATTAGTAAGTGAATTTTTTAAAAAACAACAAGAAGCTTTAAGCAAAAAAAATGCAGAGGATAATGCGCCTCAACCATTTTCACAATTTATATTAGTCCAATATTTTTTAGATGAATTTAATTCTACATTTGATCCAAATATGTCAGAAGAAGAAAGACAACAACACGCTTTAGAAATTGCTTTAAAAGTAAAATCATTATTAGCGATGACAACTGGTGAAATAAAAGAATATTTTAGAGTATTAGATGAAGAAAAAAGAGACAAAATAAATAGAGAAAATGATCGCGTATTATTTGAATATTGTCTTATTCGTGAATTATCTTCATTAAAAATATATGGTGAAGAAAAAGAACGCTTCAGAAAAGAAAGATGGGCCGGATATGAAAGTGGTACATTTGATTATAGTGCAGACGCTAAAAGAAGCGAAGAAATACTAATTCGTATGCAAGATGTTCATTTCCCAGAAGGAGCTAAAAAATTAAAAGAAGTTAGTCAAGAATCAACATACGAAGAATTGCTAAAAAAACAAGAAGCGCAAAAAAAATTAACTAAATAGAGGTCTTAAAGACCTTTTTTTAATTATTACAAAAATGTAACTTATTTGTAACATAATTATCATATAATTAAATCATCAAAAGAAAGGAGCGTATATATGGAAATATTACGTGTCGAGAATTTAACAAAAACATATGGAAGTGGCATCGCTAAAGTAACAGCATTAGACAATGTTTCATTTTCCGTAGAACAAGGCGAATTTGTTGCCATAGTTGGTGCATCAGGTAGTGGTAAATCAACCTTATTGCATCTAATCGGAGGAGTAGACCGCCCAACTAGTGGTAAAGTATTTATTGATGGCAAAGATATCTATCAAATGGATGATGATACTCTAGCCATATTTAGAAGACGTCAGGTAGGACTAATCTATCAATTCTACAATCTTATTCCAATATTAAATGTTGAAGAAAACATAACTCTTCCCTTAGAATTAGATAATAGAGAAACAAATAAGAAACAATTAAATGATTTACTAAAAACATTAGGCCTTGAAAACAGAAAAAATCATCTACCTAATGAGCTATCTGGAGGTCAACAGCAAAGAACCTCAATAGGTAGAGCTCTAATTACTAAACCTGCTCTTGTATTAGCCGACGAACCAACTGGTAATTTAGACTCAAAATCAAGTGATGAAATAGTATCTTTATTAAAAAAATACAATAAAGATTTAAAACAAACTATAATAATGATAACTCATAATTTAGAAATAGCTTCTATCGCCGACCGAATAATAAAAATAGAAGATGGACATATTGTTAAGGAGGATTAATATGAACTTACTTAACAAACTTACATTAAAAAATTTAAAACTCAACAAAAAAAGGACAATAGTAACAATAATAGGAATAATGTTATCTGTAGCTTTAATAACAGCAGTAGCAGCGATGTTCTTTAGTGCTCGTGCTTCATTTATCAAATATGAAACAAGAGAAAAAGGCAATTACCATTATGTCTTTTATAATGTACCAGTAAGTGATATGAAATATTTTAAAGAAAATCGTAACATAGAAAAAATTTACTATACAAGCGATATCGGTTACGCAGAATTAAAAAATAGTAAAAACGACTATAAACCATATGCCTTTATTAAAGCATTTGACTCTGACTCCCTAAAAAATCTATCTATCAATTTAGTATCCGGAAGGTTACCAGAAAACGATACAGAAATACTTATTCCGACTCATTTAAAGACAAATGGCCGTATTGAATATAATATAGGAGATACTCTAGAATTAGAAGTAGGTAAAAGGTTTAGAGGAGAAGAAGAATTAACCCAATCAAGCCCATTTGTTAAAGAAGAAGATACTATAGAAACAGAAAAAATAGTTAATACTACACATAAAAAATATACAATTGTCGGTATTATGGAAAGACCAACAAACGAAGTAGAAGAATATAGTGCACCTGGTTACACATTTGCAACAATATTAAATAGCGATAACCAAAGTAAAACTGTTGATATTTATGTAAGATATACAAAAAATTCCCTAAAAAATGCACCTGATGTTACTGCTGATATCTTAGAAGCAGATCACGAAGCTTTTAAATATGTATACTTTAATAATGCTGAATTTGATGAAAAAACTTACCAAAAGCAACTTGAAAAATTAGGCGAACTTAAATATAACTTTAAATCAAACAAATACTTAATAACCTTAGAAACAGGTATAGCTAAAGATGGAACCATGAAGGCATTAGCAAATGTTGCCATAATAGTCGTTGTTATTATAATATTTACTTCTGTCTTCTGTATAAAAAATAGTTTCAATATCTCAATAACTGAAAAAATAAAACAATACGGAATGTTAAGTACTATCGGTGCAACAAGTAAACAAATAAAGAAAAATGTCTATTGTGAAGCCTTAATGTTAGGTATAGTAGGAATCCCTTTAGGTATTATATGTGGTTTACTAGCCTCATATATCTTAATTATTATTAGCGATTACTTAATTAGTGAAAGCCTTGGATTGAATCTAATATATAAATTTTCTTGGCTAGCGATTATTTTTGCAATAATACTAGGTCTTATTACACTGTTCCTATCAGCATGGAGTAGTGCTCACAAAGCATCAAAAATAACTCCAATAATAGCCGTTCGTAATAGCGAAGACATTAAAATAAACGCTAAAAAAGTTAAATCACCAAAATATATTAAAAAGATTTTTGGAATAGGTGGAGATGTATCCTACAAAAACTTAAAACGTAATAAGAAAAAATATCGTGCAACAGTAATCTCTATCATTGTATGTGTCTCTGTTTTTATTGCCTTATATTCATTCATATCATTAGCTTTTAATGTCGTAAAAACTGAATTTGAAGCAAGCGATTATAATATTCAATTAACTTATAATTTAAAAAATAAAGATTTAAAAGAAAGAATATCTGACATCGAAAACTTTGAGCACATAAATGATTATTCAATCACTTCTAGTGAATACCTATCTGCTTTAGCGCCAGATCTTTCTATTAATAAAGAATACTTAAAATACTTCCCAGATATAAAAGATCCTCATACGTATGAAGATGATGAAGGAAAAACACATACAGAATATAGTGAAATATCTGTTCTTGTCTTCAAAGTAGGTAAACACGCTTATAATAATTACCTTAACAAACTAGGTATATCTGAAGAAGAAGCAAAAAACAAAGCCATCCTTTATGATAGCCCTAAAACATGGGTTGAAGACGAAAAAACAAAAAAAAGTGTTGAAAAAATAATTCCATTATTTGATTATAAAAAAGGCGATAAAATAACCTTAAAAATGACTACAGGTGAATATGAAGAAAAAGAAGAAAAATCAATTGAAAAAGAAATAAGCTTCGATATTGCCTATGTAACAGATAAATTACCATTCGGTTTTTCTATTCAAAGTATGCCACTTCTTATTATAAGTGATTCATATTTTGAAGAACTATTCTACAATAAAACAAATCTTAATTACGAAACATTTTCTATAGATTCAACTAACGCAACAAAACTTCAAGACGAAATTGAAGAACATTTAAAAAACTTTGAAGGTGATTACTCACTAACTAACATCGAAGAAAGCGTTAAAAGTATGCGTTCATTATATATTTTAGTAGCAATCTTCTTATACGGTTTTATAATAGTTATTGCTCTTATTGGTATTACAAATATCTTTAATACTATAACTACTAATATGGAACTTAGAAGCAGTGAATTTGCTACTTTAAAAAGTATCGGTATGACTAAAAAAGAATTCAATAGAATGATTAGCTTAGAAAGTTTCTTTTATGGAACAAAATCATTAATAATAGGTATTCCAATAGGAATTATCTTATCAATATTTATTTATCAAATACTAAGTGAAGGATATAGTATAATAACTTATAAGATACCTATAGTATCAATAATAATCTCCATATTAGCTGTATTTATATTAATTACATGTATAATGAAATATTCAATTAATAAAATAAATAAACAAAATACAATTGAAACAATCCGTAACGAAAATATCTAAATAGCTACTAAGTAGCTATTTTTACTAATTAATTATTTTGTTCCATAAA
>DEUO01000070.1 GCA_002362595.1 Caryophanales bacterium UBA3260 | reverse complement strand
TGATATGTTATAATGTATATAATAAAATTCTTGTATTTTATAGAATTTATTTAAGAAATACTTGTTTAAGATAAAAATATATCTGATTAATAAGGTAATATAAAATATTTTAGATTATTAATTTTTAGATTATTTGTATAAAGAGAAGTGGTGATAAAATGAAGTTTTTGGGTAGTAGAACAATAGAAACAGAACGATTGATACTAAAAGCACAGACAATGGATGAGCAAGAAGAATTGTGGAATATATTAATGATGGATGATGTTAATAGATATTATTTAACTGTTCCAATAAAGTTTAGAGAAAAATTAAAAGATTGGGATAAGCAGAAGTATTTTTATGAAAGTGATATGAAAAGATCTTTAGAAAAAAATATATTTAGATGGAGTGTTTTTTTAAAGGATAATTTAGAATGTATTGGAAGAGTTTCTTGCCATGAAGCTCATGAAGAGGATAACAGTATTAATGATCCTGCTATAAGAGGAGTTGGTTGGTATTTTAATCCAAAATATCAAGGTCTTGGATATGGTAAAGAAGCAGCAAAAGCAATGATTGATTATATGTTTTTAGAATGTGAAATAGATGAAATTATTACAGGAGCTGCGATATGTAATCCATCTTCATGGAGAATAATGGAGAATTTAGGATTTGAAAGACAGAAAGAAACTAAATTTATACAATATACATATTTAGATGAATTAACTGAAGTTTATTGTTATGCAATAAATAGGGAGAAATATTTATTGATTCATAGTAAATATAAAGAGTAGAGAGTAAGTTAGGTGATAAATATGTTTGATGAAGAGAACTTGATGATACTTAATGATGAAAATATTGGCATAAGTAAGATAGAGTTAGATGAAAGCGATTTAAGAGTTATTTCAAAAAATGGTAAATATTGTTTACAAGTATGTGTAAGATATAATTGGCAAGATATTAATAATATAAAAATTGGAGTAAAAGAAAATATAGATTTTAATGAATATGTTTTGGCAGAAAATAATGAACCAGTATTAATTTGGCCATCTATTTGTTATGTAGAAAAAATATCTAATGAGAAAATAAAATTTTACATAGAGTTTAATAATTTTTCTTATAATAATTTATGTTATATGAATAAAAGAGGATGTTTTGATATAGATTTATGTTCTCTTAAAGTAAAAGTTTATATTGATTATAAAGATGTAGTAGATAATGCAATTATATAAGTTTAAAAGATAGGAGAGATAGTGTTGTTTTATTTAAAAGAATTAAGTATTGATATGGGAATTAATGAATATGAGATGTTTCAAGATATACCTTCAAAAGAATCAGGTTCAACTAATTTATGTAATGGTTTACCTTATGAAGTATTTAGTAGTTACTTAGAAAGTCAACTAGCAAGAAAGTATCAGAATATAAGTGAATATGATACACCAATTGTTACTTATATTATGTATGTTGATAATCGACCAGTTGGATATATTACTTTAAGAACAAAAATAAATGAGCAGTGGAAAAAATGGTCTGGTAATTTTTATTATGCAATTAGAGTTTCAGATAGAAAAAAAGGATATGGAACGAAAATTTTAAAATTAGCATTAGAAGAATTTAGGAAATTAAATTTTAAAGAAATATATGGACAGTCTTCAGCTGGTAATATTGTATCATCAAAAGTTATAGAAAATAATGGTGGGAAGTTACTAGACGAGGTTGGTGGGACAAAGTATTATAAAATAGAATTATAAAAGAAATATTAAGATGGAGAAATAGTATTTTCTTTAAGAAAAGGATATATGAAAATGAAATATATTGTTTAAATATATATTTTTGTTTAAATAAAAAAGATGGTGAAAAATGATGTTTGATAAATATTGTGATGAGATAGAAAGGTTAGATAGTTTTGAGAAGCAAGATATATTAAATAAAAAATTTGAATTATTTAGTAATAAAAATATGAAAATTTATTATGCTCCACATAATGAAATAGTTAATGAGAAAGCTAAAATATTTATAGTGGGAATTACTCCTGGGTGGACACAGACGAAAATCGCTTATGAAATAGCTCATGGTGGCTTAGTAAATAAATTAGAACATGAAGCGATAAAAAAAGAATGTAAGAAGCATTCGCGATTTGCTGGAAGCATGAGAAAAAATTTGATAGAAATGTTAGATGAATTGCAATTAAATAATAAACTTCATATTAATTCTTGTTTAGATTTATTTGAAAAAGAGGATGAATTGCTTCATACAACATCTATTATTCCATATCCTGTTTTTGTAAATGGTAGAAATTATACAGGCTCAAATCCTAAAATTTTAGAAAGTGAAGTATTAAAAAAATATTTAAAAGAATATTTTTATAAAGAAGTGGAAAAGTTATCTAATGTTTTTATAATTCCATTAGGTAAAGCAGTAGAAGAAATTTTAGAAATGATGATAAATGAAAATTTAATAAGAAGAGAACAATGTCTATTAGGTTTTCCTCATCCATCTGGAGCTAATGGGCATAGGAAAAGACAATTTGAAAATAATAAAGATTTTTTAATGCATATAGTAAATGAATACTTTAAATAAATATAAAAATATTTTAAATATAAGTATAATCAAAAATAAAATAAAGGCTTCATTAAGCCTTTATCTTTTAAATTTA
>DEUO01000028.1 GCA_002362595.1 Caryophanales bacterium UBA3260 | reverse complement strand
CTTCAAGAGGGACGTGAACAAGGACATGAGCAAGGACTTCAAGAAGGAAGAAAAGAAGGGAGAAAAGAAGGGAGAAAAGAAGAACGTAAAGAAATAATAGATAGATTAATTAATTCAGGTATTTCAGACAAAGAAATTAAAAATATTATAAAAATTATTGAGAATGAATAAGTTTGATTTGACTTTTTTTGAAAATAGGTATAATATTTATTTAATTCGTTGAAGAAGAACACGATTATTAATGATTTTGCTTTTAGAGAGTTCATGGTTGGTGAAAATGAATAGAGAACTTAATGATTACTATCTTCTGAGTGATTTAATAAAATCCGGTTAATCGCCGTTATCTGTAATTAAGTAAAATAAAGGATGGTACCGCATTATTTGCTCCTTGCAAGTAATGTGGTTTTTTTATTTATTAGGAGTGATGAAGATGAAACGGACCTTAGAGAGTTGTTAAAAATATTAAGAAAGAGGAGAGAAGAAAATGATAAATTTTAAAGAAGATGAAAAATTAAATAAATTAAATCATAGTTGTGCTCATTTACTTGCACAAGCTGTAAAACATTTATATCCTAATGCTAAGTTTTGGGTAGGACCAGTAGTAGAAGAAGGTTTCTATTATGACATTGATTTAGGAGATGAAAAAATAACAGATGAAGATTTAGAAAAAATAGAAAGAGAAATGAAGAAATGTTCTAAATCTGCTAAGAATATTATAAGAAAAGAAATATCTAAAGAAGAAGCTTTAGAAATGTTCAAAGATGATGAATATAAGATAGATTTAATTTCTAGAATGGATGAAAATGAAAATGTTATATCTTGCTATACTCAAGGAGATTTTACTGATCTTTGTCGTGGTCCACATATGGAAAATACAAAAGAGATTAAATATTTTAAATTAATTAAATTTAGTGGCGCTTACTGGAAGGGCGATGCTAATAATAAGATGCTTCAAAGAATATATGGTGTTTGTTTCCCTACAGAAGAAGAATTAGATGAACATTTAAAAGAATTAGAAGAAATGAAATTAAGAGATCATCGAAAGATAGGCAAAGATTTAGAAATTTTTATGACTAGCGATTTAGTCGGAAAAGGACTTCCAATGTATTTGCCTAATGGATATATAATGTGGGAATTACTTGAAAACTATATAAAAGGTAAAGAAAGAAAATTAGGTTATCAACATGTTTTAACTCCACCTTTAGGAAATGTAGAATTATATAAAACTTCTGGACATTGGGATCATTATAAAGATAATATGTTCCCTAAGATGGAAGTTGAAGGAGAAGAATTTGTTCTTCGTCCAATGAATTGCCCACATCATATGATGATTTATGCTAATACTGTTCATTCTTATAGAGATTTACCTATTAGAATTGGTGAAATAGCGAGAGATTGTCGTTTTGAATCAAGTGGGTCATTAAAAGGAATTGAGAGAGTTAGAACTTTCTGTCAAAATGATGCTCATTTATTTGTTACTCCTGAACAGATAGAATCTGAATTTTCATCAGTAGTTAATTTAATATTAGAAGTTTATAAAGAATTAGATATTAAGAACTTTAGATTTGAATTATCTTTGAGAGATCCAGAAGATAAAGTTAAATATTATCCAGATGATGATATGTGGAATAATGCTGAGACAACTTTAAGAAACGTATTAAATGACTTGGGATATGATTATGTAGAAAAGATTGGTGAAGCAGCATTTTATGGACCAAAACTTGATGTTCAAGTTAAGCCAGCTGTTGGACCTGAATATACTTTATCTACTTGCCAATTAGATTTCTGTTTACCTATGCGTTTTGATCTTGGATATATAGATAGAGATGGAAATAAGAAAACTCCAGTTGTTATACATAGAGCGATATTCGGTAGTATAGATAGATTTATGGCTTATTACTTAGAAGAAACAAAAGGATATTTACCTGTTTGGTTAGCGCCAAAACAAATAGAAGTAGTACCAGTAAATATTCAATACCATGAAGAATATGCTAAAGAAGTATATAATAAATTATTAGAATTAGGATATAGAGTAGAATTAGATAGTAGAAATGAAAAATTATCTTATAAGTTACGTGAATCAGTAATTAAGAAAATACCTTATATGTTAATATTAGGTCAAAAAGAAGTTGATAATAATACTATATCTTATAGAAGAGCTGGTAGTGAAGAAACTGTTACAGTATCTTTTGAAGAATTTACTAAATTATTAGATGAAGATGTTAAGAATAGAGTTAGATACGATAAATAGTATTAATAATTAATTAGTTTTATTAAAATAATAGATACTAAAAATATCTGTTATTTTTTTGTTATTTAAGTTCTTTTCTTGACGGGAGATTAAATAAATAGTATTATTTTATTATAGTAATATGAGACTAGAAGTGTAGTTGGAGGTTTTCGTATGGCAGAGCAGAAATTCGTTGGTAATACAGAAAATTTAGAAAGTTTGCAAATGGTAATAAAAGATAAAGCAGGAGATATTGATGATAAAATAGAAAAAATATATTCTGCTTTAATTAAAATAAATAAAGAAGGAACTTGGGCTGGAGCAGCTGCTGATACTTTTATAAATAAATGTAATAATTCTAAAACTACTTTTACTAATTTAGTTAAATTTTTAAATGATTATGCAGAAGTTGTTGGAGTAGTAAATAAAAATTTAGAAGTATTAAGCAATAATGTTTCTTCAGCGTGTAAAGGGGTGCAGTAATGTCTAGTAAAACAGAATCTTTTTCAGCAGATGGAGTATTAAATTATATAAATGAATTTGATGAATGTCTTGCAGAAATAAAAGCTTCACTAAAAGTCATAAATGATGAAGTAGATAAAACTTTACAAGTAAATGAAAATAGTAGTTGTGGTTTATATGGAGATGTTGGAAGAAAACTAAAAGAAATATGGATAGATAATAGTACTAGCGGTAATGATGCTTGTTCTTTGTTAGAAACTTGGTCTACACAATTAAAAAGTATATATAATACCAATAATGCAACTGCTTCAGAAGTTAGTAATATATATCAAGAAAAGGCATAGAGGGTTTAGTATATGAATGATAAGTTTAATAATATAGATAGAATAATTAGCGATTTAAATGAATGTAAAAATAAAATAAGTTTAATGATTGTAGATAATCAAGATTCAGTTAGTAATATAACGCAAAAGATAGATTCAATAATAAAAAAGCTTAGCGATGCTAATGCATATATGCGCAAAAATAAAGCTAGTATGGATAGTAAGAAAAAATGGAACTAGGATGGAGGTGATATTATGTCATCATTGAAAATTAATAAAGGAGATTTCTCTTCTGTTATTTCTGAGTTAAGAAGTTTAGGAAGAGGACTTAAGTCAAATTTATCATCTTTAGAATGGAGATCAAGAGTAGATTCAGAATTAGACATTTATTCTCCTTTAATATATATAGCAGGGCTTAAAGATGGCGATGAACCAATAAAAGATTATAGAAATAATGCAAGAGAATTTAAAAGTTATGCAAGAAATATTTATAATAAAGTTAATGAATTAGATGGTACTATAGAAGAAATAAATACAATTATAAATGCTTTAGAGAAGATAGAAGATTTTGTTGATGATTTTGAACAACAAAGAATAGATTTATATGAGTCTGAAAAATCTAAAAAGTTTAGATATTTTGGTAGTGGTTCTGAAGTAGCTATTTCAAGAGATAAATTGGTTAATGCGGGGATTAGTTCAGGAGCTGCTAACTTTATTTCTAATTTGAGTGATGGTCATCCTATTATTGGGACGACTTTTGGAGGAGTAACTCTTATTTATGGTAGATTAACTGAAAATGACGATTTAACGAAAATTTTCATCGATGAGGATGGAAACGAATTATCTATGAAAGATGCATTAAATTGTATGGTATCTGATGATGTTAAGAATGCATATTTGAATCTTAGAAATTATTCTTTTGATGATTTTAAAAATGAAATAGATGAAGAATTGACTGAAGCTGGAAGGCAAGTTTTTGATTATATTAATAGTCAAGCTTGGGGCGATTCTGAAAATCAAGATTATCGTGATGGGTTTGTTAATGTCTATGATACAGCTAGTTTTGTTACTGGTTTAAATTTAGATAATGAAACTAAAGAGAAAGTACACGATTATCTGAATTTAGGTGGAGCTATGGTATCAATGTTTATTGGTGCCAGAAATGCATCTAATACTCTTAAGGAAAAAGACGATGAAGAAGAGCCTGCGTATGATGATCGTGGCTTCCAACTAAATGGTGAGTTTGAAGAAGTTTATTTAGATGATGAAGAGGTACCTGGTAGTGATAGTCCAGTTGATGTTGCGACGTTCATTGGTGCGAGTGCTGGATTAAAAGATTTAGACAATATTGGAATGGATACTTTAAAAGCGAAAGATAAAAAAGATGGTGATGGTCAAAAACCAGCTCCTAAGAAAGAATCTCAAAATAAACCTCCACAAGCACAGCAATCTGCACCTGCACAGCAACCTCAACAACAAGCTCAGGCTCCAGCTCCGCAACAACGAGTACAACAGCCTCAGCAAGAGCAACCTCAACAACAAGCACAACAACAGAATCCAACACCTCAACCACAAAGACAACAACCACAACATACTGAAAAAACTAATACACAACCGGCACCACAGCCAGCACCAGTTAAGAATGAAAACCCTGTTCAAGCTGAGAAAACGGAACCTGTTGTTTCTAATGAACCAGAACCTGTAAAACAATCTGAAGAAAAAGTAGTTGTTGAAACTAAAGTAGAAACTGGTTCTAAAGATTCAACTCCAGTACCAAACATCAATCAAGATTTAAATACTGGAAAGACATCCAATAATCAAAGTGGTTTAGCAACAAGTATAGATAATATAGCTTCGGGAAAAGCAGATAGTAAGGTAGCTGGAGCAGGAGTTGCAGCGATGACAATTGGTGTTGGAACAACAATTGGTAATAAAGTAGAAAGTGCTAATGCAGCAATTCCTGATATGCCTTCTATGGATTTACCTTCAGCATCTTCTGGCATGAATGTACCTACAGCAACAACTGTTACAACACCATCTGCTTCTGGTATGCCAGGAACAAGTGCTAAAGATTTAATTAGTAGTTTAAATGGAACAACAAGTAGTAGTACATCAGTAAATAATAATCTTTCTAATGTAAGTAATGGTAAAGTTTATAATAATAATACATTTGCTGATACTTTGGAAAAATCAACAGAAGCTTCTAATCAAAATAAGGCAGAAACAGTTAGTAATAAAGTAGCTTCTACAACAGAACAAAATAATGATGATAAAACAAAGAAATTTGGTAAGAGTAAAAATAATTCTTATGGAACATCCGCAAGTGATAGTGATGATGATAAGAAATTATCTAAACAACATCAAGTTGCTGCACCTGATAGTGAAAATGACAAAGATAATAATGAAAAGAAAAAACTTACTGAAGAAGCAACTGCTAGTAGTGTAGAATCTTACTTACTTCCGTCTGATGAAACAATTTCACAGGTTGCAACTGGAGTAACAGTTGGTGGTGCTATAATATCTGCATTATTAAAAGCATTAAAGATAATAAATTGGATAGCTTTTATCTTGCTAATTATTGCAATTATATTACTTTATTCAACTTATAGATATACTCATCACAAAATTATTGAAAAGAGAAAGAAACGTTTAATATATCTTGAAAAAGTAGATAAAGATGGTAAGAAGGAAGAAAATACTTCTAGTGAATTAAAGGTAGTTGAAACAAGCACTATTGTTACTACATCAGATAGTGAAAATAATATTCAAGAAGATAATAATGTAGTAGTAGATAATAGTAATGCTTCGCAAGAAGAGATAAAAGAAACTACAGAGAATAGCGAAGAAACAGATGTACAAAATCAAGATTTGATAATACCTCCAATGAAAGATAATCCAAATTATGAAGAATTTGGAACGGGGTTAGATTTTGTTAATCAAGAAACAGAAGAAAATAAAAATATAGAAAATAATTAAAAAAGGATTTCTAAGAAAAAGAAATCCTTTTATATTGTAATTAAAATTTATTTAAGTTATAATTTTGTATAGAATATGGGAGAGTGGCCAGTATGAAAATTATGTTAATGGATGCGACGAAGCTAGTTAATTTAGTTTTACCAAAAGAAATTTTCGGTAGTTATTGGATTTTAAACTCTGATAAAGAAAACTTAGTTA
This sequence comes from Caryophanales bacterium UBA3260, assembly GCA_002362595.1. The sequence continues at coordinate 4,563 of DEUO01000028.1, read as the reverse complement.
GTGTACAGGCGGTTGATGGTAATTGGATTTTAAAGAGTAATAGTGATGTTAAAGTATTTAGAAATGGAAATCCAGTTGATGAAGTATTGTTAGAGAAAGAAAAGTTTTATACTTTAAAAAATGTATTATTAGGGGAAAACTATGTTATTTATACATGTCCTGTATACGATGAAAATGTGTTACAATTACAATTAACTCCTGCTGTTTTAAATACAACTAATGCTTGGTATATTGGCAATAATGGTGCCCAAGATAATAATTCAAATTTTCCTAATATTATTTCTTATGAACAACCAGGTATTTCAAGAAATCAATTGAAAATATCTTATAATAATGGTTCTTATTCTATTACTAATCTTAATTTAACGATACCTTTATATGTTAATGGGGTTCCTACAGATTCAACTGATTTAAGATATGGTGATACTATATTTATTTTAGGTATGAAATTGTCTATTATTAAGGATATATTTTTTATAAATAATCCTAATAAGTTAATTAAGTTTGATTCTCAAATGTTTAGTATTAGACAATTGCCAACTTTAGATTATAGTAAAATACCCGTTGATCCAGATCCTGTTATTGAAATGTATAAAAAAGATGACTATTTTTTAAAGCCACCACGTTTTGATGAAAGAATAGAAGATAAAACTTTAGTAATCGATCCGCCACCTCAATCTCAGAAGCAAGAAGAAATGCCTGCAATATTAACAATGGGTTCTATGATGATGATGGGAATGACTTCAATGATGAGTGGTGTTAGTACTTTAATTGGAGTCTTAAATGGAACTGTTGAATTTAAGTCAGCTTTACCATCTTTATTAACAGCGTTAGCTATGCTTGTATGTATGTTAGTTTTACCTACAGCTAATAAGATGTATACTAAACATAAAAAGAAAGTTTATGAAAGAAAAAGACAAGAAACTTATAGTATGTATGTTAATAAAAAGCGTGAAGAGTTTTTAACAGAAATGAGAAAAGAACAACAAATACTTATAGATAAGTATATTCCTTTAAAAGATGTTGGAGATATTATACTATTTAAGAAACGTAATTTATGGGAAAAGAATATGGATGATTATGACTTCTTATCTATTAGATTAGGTATTGGTTCTATTCCTCCTTTCTTTAAAATTAATTATCCTGATGAGCATTTCTCTATGGAGGAAGACGATAATTTAATGGGATATTTACGTGAACTAGAGAAAGAAACTAGTATGCTTGAGAATGTTCCTGTTACTTATTCTTTTGTTGATAAATATATTACGGGTGTTATTGGTCATAAATCTGTTACTAATCCTTTTTTACGTGGATTGTTACTACAAATATTTGCATATCATGGATATGATTCTTTAAAGGTTTGTGTTTTTACTAATGTTGAAAATGCTAGATTTTGGGAAGATATTAAGAATTGTCCTTATTTTTGGGATGATAATAAGAATTTAAGATTCTTTGGTACAAATATTGATGAAATTAATCAAATAAGTGCTTATTTTGAAGAACTAATTAATAGTTTAAAGGAAGCAGGAGAAAGTAAAGCAATTGGAGATTCTCAGCCATCATTTAAGCTAGGCACTAGATATTTAATTATTACTGATGATATTGATCTGGTAAGAAATGTAGGAATAATTAATACTGTTTTAACTTCTGAAGAATATGTTGGTATTAGTTTAGTTATATTTACGGAAAAACTTAACTCTTTACCTAATGAGGTAGAACACTTTATTAGTGTTGATGAAAGAACTGGTGGAGTATTTGAAAGAGTACTTACTGATAGTAAGAGAATTAATTTTGTTCCAGATTTTATGTATGGTTCTTTAGAAAAATATACTTATGTACTTTCTAATATACCAATAGCATTAAATGGTGGTAAGTATCAACTTCCAGCTACTTATTCTTTTTTGGAAATGTATAATGTATCAAATGTTAATCAATTAAATGCTTTGTCTAAATGGAAGGAAAGTGATCCAATTAATACTTTAGCAGTTCCTGTTGGTGTTAATGAGTATGGAGAATTGTTTAAGTTAGATTTACATGAAAAAGCACATGGACCACATGGACTTATAGCTGGTATGACTGGTAGTGGTAAATCAGAATTTATTATTACATTTATCTTAAGTACAGCAGTTAATTTTCATCCTTATGAAGTACAGTTTGTTTTAATTGATTATAAAGGTGGAGGATTAGCAGGTGCTTTTGAAAATAGAGAGACGGGGCTTAAATTACCACATCTTGCTGGTACAATTACAAACCTTGATGTTAGTGAGATAAATCGTTCTTTAGCATCTTTACAAAGTGAGTTGAAGAGAAGACAAGCTATTTTTAATCAAGCAAGAGATAAAGTTGGTGAATCAACAATCGATATTTATAAATATCAACGTATGTATAGAAATGGTCAAGTAAGTGAACCAGTTGCCCATTTGTTTATTGTAAGTGATGAGTTTGCTGAGTTAAAAAGTCAACAGCCAGATTTTATGAATGAACTAATTTCAGCTGCTCGTATTGGTCGTTCTTTAGGAGTACACTTGATTTTAGCAACACAAAAACCTAGTGGTGTAGTTAATGACCAAATATGGTCAAACTCTAGATTTAGGGTATGTTTAAAAGTTCAAGATAGATCTGATAGTCAAGAAATGATTAAGAGACCTGATGCTGCTTCATTAAAAGAAACTGGTCGTTTCTATTTACAAGTTGGTTATGATGAATACTTTGCTTTAGGTCAGTCAGCATGGACTGGCTCACCGTATTATGAATCAGATGTAAGAAAGAAAAAGATTGATACTGATATTTCATTTGTAGATAACTTAGGTATGCCAATTAAAGTAGTAGATGATGGTAAAAATAATGTTTCAGGTGTACTTAAAGGTGAAGAGTTACCTAATGTTATGAAATATTTAGTTGATATTGCTAAAAAGGAAAATATTAAAGTTAAGCAGTTATGGCTTAATGCTTTGCCAGCTGTTATATATATTGATGGATTAAAGGAAAAATACGAATATAAGAAAGTCGATTGTAATATTAATCCAGTAGTAGGTGAATATGATGCTCCTGATTTACAGAAACAAGGGTTACTTACTATGCCAATTACAGAAGGTGGTAACTGGATAATTTATGGTATGGCAGATAGTGGTAAAGAAGAAATGATTAATTCATTAGTTTATTCTTGTATTACTACTTATTCTCCTTATGAATTAAATATGTATTTATTAGATTTTAGTTCTGAGACTTTAAAAATGTATCGTAAAGCTCCACAAGTAGGAGATGTTATATTACAAAATGATGTTGATAAAGTAACTAATTTATGGAAGATGATTTCTGATAAGATAAATAATCGTAAGAAAATGTTCTCTGATTATGGAGGAGATTATACTTCATATTTAAAATCAACTGGTAAGGTTTTGCCTAATGTAATTGTTATTATTAATGGTTTTGAATTATATAATGAAAATTATGGTGAAGCAACTTTTGATATATTGTCTACGATATGTCGTGATTGTCAGAAATATGGTGTATATTTTATAATGACTTCATCAACTTCTAATGGTATTAGATCAAGGCTTGCTCAATATTTACCTAATCATTTTGTATTCCAAATGAATGATAAGTATGATTATTCTACTTTGCTTTCTAGAACAAAGTTAGAACCAGCTAATATAAGCGGTCGTGGTTTAGCTAAATTGGACAGCGTTTATGAGTTCCAAGCAGCTGTTCCTACAGATATTGAAAATTATAATAATTTTGTTTTAGAGAAGATAAAAAATTTATGTGAAACATATCAAGATAGTGCTCCTAAAGTTCCTGTATTACCAGATGTTGTTACTATTTCTCATTGTTCAGATATGTTAAAAGGTGTTGAATCTATTCCAATTGGTGTTGAGAAAGAATCTCTTGATATTAGGTCTTTAGATTTAACTAAGAATACAGTTAATATTGTTACTGGTATGGAATTTATGGATATTAGAAATTTTGGTAGTATGTTAATTAAAGAAGTATCTAAATTACTTGGTAAAGATTGTTATGTATTTGATATGGAAAAGGCTTATAAGGAATATGATGGTGTAGTAACTTATTGTGATAATAATGTTGCTGATAATTTTAAAGTATTTGGAAAGTTTGCTTTTGATATATATAATAAATACAAAGAAGCTGGGTTTGATAGTGATGCTATTTCTGAATATGGTGAATATGTATGCTTTATTATTGGAATAGATAAATTTAAGAATGTTATGGGGTCTGAATTTGAAGGTGCTTATAGTGGACTTGTTTCAATGATAAAAGGAATGCCAAAGATACATTTTATCTTAATTGATTCTTCTGATAACTTTAAGAAGCGTGAATTTGATTCATGGTATAAAGATACAATTTCTGGTACTAAGGGTATTTGGATTGGTAATGGAATGGGATCACAATATACGATAAAATCAACATTGACTTCAAGAGTTCTTTCTGCAAAACTAGAAAAGAATTTTGGATATTATGTAGATGGAAATACAACAGTCTTAATTAAAGTAATTTCTGAAGTAGGTGAAGAAGATACATATGAAACATTGTAGTAAAAAAAGC
>DEUO01000002.1:12329-21807 GCA_002362595.1 Caryophanales bacterium UBA3260 | reverse complement strand
CTCCTAAACGGGGTGCACATCATAAACCGATTTTTTTATTTCATTTTATGCGTTTGTTCTGGTTCTTCTTGAGTAGATAAGAATTCTTCATATGATTTTAAGATTTTTTTATTATTAAATATTATTAATCTTATGTTATTTTCTGTAGCATATTTTCTAGCTCTTTCTATTGTATCTTCATCTTGTTTTTTATTAAAGCCATTTATAATAGCAAAAACATATGATGCATTAGTTTTTACATTATCTTTTTTTCTATATAATACTACTTCAGTTTTTCGAGAATCTTTTAATTCTGCTAATGGGCTTGAAAATGCTTTAAAGCGATATTCTGGTCGTACTTCTAAGTTTTCAACACCCATGTTGGTTGTTTGATATGAACTACAAGATATTATGATGTTTTCTGGACTGATACTTTTTTTATCAAATCCTACTCCTACGCAATTACCTATTCTAGATATTATATTTATACTTAAAACACTTGTAGATAATTGGTTAGTTGTATCACTTTTGTACCATCTTAATCCACTTGAATCAGAATATAGTGATTCCATATCTAAAGATTCACTGGTAATAACAGGATTTAATAAAACTTCGATAGCATATTGTATTTTAGCTTGATATATATCTTGTTCTTCAGGTGTCAGTTCTTCTTCCCCTGTTACTTTTACTGGTCTAGATGATATAATATCACTTTTTACTTTATCCTCGTATGCAGGTAATTTTTTTTGAGGATCTCTCATAAATATATGAAGCATAGCAAAATCTAAATCACGAAAGTCAGTTATTTCTGTTGATGAGGTTGGAGTATATAAAGAATCTACTATTTCAGAACGAAACTTTTCTTCATAATAAGCAAAGCAACTATCTATAAGTTCGGCTCTTTTTCTTATATCTGGTTCTAGACGTATTAATTTTATTTTTTCTAGCATCAGATTTTTAGACGAAGATTCTAAAGTTGATATTCTTTTTTCTAATAAATCTATTTGACTTAAACGATAACTTTGTTCACTTGTTATTAATTTTTCTTCTTCATATTTTTTTATTCTTTCTGACATTGGAGGTAATTCTTTGCCTGCTTCTAATAAAGCATAGTATTTGTCAAAGTAACCATATTCTATTTCATATTTAACAAAATCTGGATTATTAGTTATTGTTTCTTTATCATATACAGATAGTAATGATACTATTAAACGTGAAAATATCTCTTTGGCATAGGAGTCTTCTAAATCAACTTTTTTAGATAATAGAGAGCATAATTTTTTGAATGTCTCTAGTGTTATATCTTGGCGGAAGTCACTGATGAAGAAACCATTTAGCTTTTCTTTATCTAGTAAATCATGTTTCATAGATTTGTGGTTGTTGATATATTTTATTAGTACATCAGAATATGAAGTAAGAATAGATTCTAAATCACTTTTATTGTAATCATGACTTAGGAAGTGACGAGCTATAGAAATAGGTATTAAATTTAGTGATGCATCATATGATTCATATATATAACCTGTTACATAGCAGGTAAAGATATAGCCATATTTGCTTTTTATTAAATCCAGATTATCTTTAAATAACTTAAATATTTCTTCTTTACTATGAGCAGAATTAATTAATTTTATTGCTTCTGTTTGATTTTGATTAATTAGAAATTCTATAAAGTCTTTATCTATTCCTTTAGATTTATTTCTTTGATATAACATTTCAATAGTTAATTTTGTTTTTTGAGTTTCTAAAAAGTCAGTAAAGCGTTTTTGCATATTATCACCTTATTTTTATAATATCATAGATATTTTAAATTAAAAAGAAGCATTAAGCTTCTTCTGTAAAAAACTGTTTATACCATATTAAGAAAGTATATATTGTCCATATTTTTTTATAACAATCTTTTTTATTATTTTTATGGTCTTCTAATAATTTATTTATCTTTTTAATATCAAAGAATTTATTAGCTGTTTCAGTATTAAATTCTTTTTTTATTTTTTCATATAAGTCATCTTCTTTTATCCATTCTCTTAATGGAACTGGGAAGCCAAGTTTTTTCTTTTTATATGATTCATTTGGAATTACTTCTTTAGCAGCTAATCTTAAGGCTGGTTTTGTTGTTTCTTTATTGACTTTAGCTGATGTAGGAAGATGTCTTGCTACTTCAAATACTTCTTTATCAAGGAATGGTGTTCTTGCTTCTAGGCCAAACATCATGGTATTTCGGTCGACCGCATGTAAGAAGTCTTTTACTAGCCAGAAGTAGAAATCTATTACTTGTCTTTGGACCATATTAGAATTGTTTTTATATTCTTCATAATATGGAGCGACGATATCTTTAGTATGAATTTGATTTTTTAGTTTAATTATTTTCATTGCTTCTTCATCGCGGAAGACGCGACCTAAACCGATATTATAATCTTTTAGTTTTCGACCACGACGATATATGAAGTTAAAACCTCTAGCTTCTGGAAATAAACCTGCTATTGCGGATGCTACACGACGAATTGGATAAGGTATTTTCATGTACCAAGCTTGATCTATTTCTTCTTTATATGTGTTATATCCGCCGAATAATTCATCTGCTCCTTCACCAGACAGAACTACTTTTACATCTTCTGATGCTATTTCTGCAACAAAGTATAGTGCTATTGCAGATGGGTCAGCAAGTGGTTCATCCATATGATATTGGATTTTGGGGAATACTTTTATATATTCTTCTTTAGTTATTTTTTTAGATTTATTTGTTATTTTTAATTTATCTGTTAAATCTTTAGCATATGATATTTCATCGTATTTAGGATTATCATAACCGACAGTATATGTTTTATCTGGATGACTTATAGATACTAGATATGATGAGTCTATACCGCTTGATAGGAATGATCCTACTTCAACATCTGCTATTTCATGATGCTTTACTGAATCTTTCATTGCTTTAGTTATTTCTTTAACATATTCTTCAATAGGTTTATCTGTTTCATCAAATTCTAGTTTGAAAAATCTTTCCAATTGCTTTTGACCATTTTTATATATCATTTGATATCCAGGTTCTAAACGAAATACTCCTTTAAAGAATGTTTCGGTGGTTGGAGTTGAATTAAAGCATAAATAAGATGATAATATTTCTTCATTAAATTCTTTTTTAAAGTCAGGATGATCTAAAAACGCTTTTATTTCTGAGGCAAACATAAGGGTATTATTATTTTCAAAGTAGTATAGTGGCTTAATTCCCCAACCATCTCTTGCTAAGTATAGTTCCTTTTCTTTTTTATTCCAAATAGCAAATGCAAACATACCACGTAATTTTTTGGGTAGTTCATGTCCCCATTCTTCATATCCGTGGATTAATACTTCAGTATCACTACTTGTAACAAATTTATGACCACTTTTTTTTAGAATTTCTCTTAGTTCAACATAGTTATATATTTCTCCATTAAAGACAATAACGATAGATTTATCCTCATTAAACATTGGTTGATCACCAGTTGATAAGTCAATAATTGATAAACGACGATGACCTAATGCTGCATAATCATCTAAGTATAATCCTTCTGAATCAGGTCCACGATGTTCTATTCTATCAGTCATTGATTTTAGTATTTTTTTTGTTGGTTTTTTGGTAGTACTTATATATCCAGCTATACCACACATAATATCACCTTAACTTCCTAAGATATGTTGATAATAATTATTATCAATAATTAATTTGCTTATTGTGAAATTGTTAGCTACACGTCTATTTATACGGCTTATATATTCTTGTTGTGTTTCATCTGTTAGTTCTTTGCCTTCTTTTAATGTAAATGTACGTGAACTAGAATTATATGAACCAATATCAGTAACCCAACTACGATTAGAGAAGATAGCTATTCCTTCTGCATTACTTAGTATGTCTTTACCGACAATTAATCTAGAGTCATAATCAACACCAAATAGATTTAATAATGTTGGTAAGACATCTATTTGACTTCCTACTTTATCTACTATTATTGGTTCTTCAATTTCACTATTCCATAGAATAAAATTACTTCTATTTATTTCTATTATACCATCTTTTTGATATGTTGCAGCGGTATTAACTTCTTCTGTTGACAATGTATATGGATAATGATCTCCTACTAGTGCTATTACTGTATCTTTTAGTTCGCCTGATTCTTCTAATTTTTGTAAAAGATTTTCTAGCATTTTATCTAGTTCTACTTGAGCAGCTAGATAGTATTTTACTGGGTCTGGATAATTTAATGATGAGACAGAATCTAAATGTAACTTGGCAATATTATCTCCAGCAGCATATGGGGAATGACCACTTACTGAAACATAATAAGTAACAAAATTTCCTTCCTTACCTAAGTAGTCTGGAGTTGTTACATTTACCATTTCTGAATCAAGAGGTAACCATGTACAATCCATTCTTTGTTCTAAACCATTACCACATCCTGTATAATTTGTGAATCCAAGTGTTGCCATAGTAGCATTACGTTTATAATATGTATAAGTCCAATCGTGATAACTTTGAACACGATAATTTAATTTAGAAAAAGCATTACCCAAAGCAAAAGATATTGTTGGTTGATTATCTTTCCATGACTTTAATATCGGTTGAGTTGGGATAAGTCCTGTTGTTGCTTGAAATTCACCACCAGTTGTACTTAGGAATACTGGAGAATAAAAGTTTTTAAAGACAAAACCATTATTTGCAAGTTTATATAGGGTTGGTGTTCTTGTCTCATCAACAGCTATTTCGTTAAAGCCTTCGGCTAAGATAAAGATTAGATTCTTGTTTTTGAACATACCAGTATATTCTGTTTTATTGGTAGGTACTTGATTAGATATATAATTATTTAATCTATTTATTTCTTCTGATGAAGATTCTGTTAAGTTAAGATCTAAAATATTATTACCATATTCTTTTATTGCTTCTTCATGTTCATATTTTATTTCTGGTAAGGTCTCATTAGATAGTTCTGTTTCATAACCGAATATCATTCTTTTTATATCTATTTTAGTATAGGTTAACATACCAAAATTATTTATTATAGAAGATTGATCATCAATATTATAATATAACTTATATGGAGAATTATCCTCGTTTTTATTTGGTATTAAGAAGATAAATGTTGATAAGTATGAAATTATTAACATTATAATTAAAGATGTTATTGTTTGTTTATGATATCTTGTTGTATCTATTTTACGACTGATTATTAGCAATAAGATGAATGGTATTAATATAGATATGAATATTGGTAGATGAGTTATTATAGTATCTTTAATTATAGAGACGAAATCAAGGGCTTGATTAGCAAGACCTATGGTTGAAAAGGAAAAAGGTACTGAGAATAGAATATAAAAGATATATTGTACTTCAAAGTAGATTGTTAGTATTAATGTTAATAAATATAATAATACTTTATTTATTGTTTTATTAAATATTTTTGTTAATATTGTTAATAGTATAATTAATGGTATAGAAAATATTATTGTATATATTAATCCAATGTTAAGTATCTGTTTTGATATTACTATTTTAGTAATTATTTCTAAGTATAAGATAGATATTAAAAAATAAATAAATGGGTGGATTTTGATGTTTTTCATATGATACCTCTTTCTTTATATACGTAGATTATTATACCACATAATGGCATTTTTATTAATTATAAAGAGTAAAAAATGATATTTATGAGCAATAAAAAGAATGTCTTGTGGTTAGGCATTCTTTATTAAACTTAATTGAACTTTTTGTTTTTCTAAATCTATTGAATCAACGTAACAAGTTATGATATCTCCGACATGTACTATATCGTTAGGATTTTTAACAAATGATTTACTCATTTTAGAGATGTGGATTAAACCATCATCGTGTAAACCGATATCTACGAAAGCTCCAAATGATGCTACATTACGTACTGTACCTTGTAATTCCATACCAGTTTTTAAGTCTTCTATATGTAATACATCGCTTTTTAGAATTGGTGCTTCTAATTCATCACGAGGGTCTAAACCTGGATTTAATAGTTCTTTTATTATATCTTGTAATGTATAGATATCTGTATTTAATTCTTGTGATAATTTATTAACATCTTGTTTATTAAGTGTTTCTTTAAAATTATCAGTATTTATATCTTTTATATCTAGAGATAGTTTTGATAGTAGTGAATTAGTTATATCATAACTTTCTGGATGGATACCAGTTTTATCTAATGGATTAATACCATCTGGTATTCTTAAGAATCCAATTGATTGTTCATATACTTTATCAGTCATTCCTTTTATCTTTTTTATTTCTTCACGTGATGATATTTTTTTAGATTCTTTATATTTGAAGATATTTTCGATAACTGATTTAGTTAAACCAGATACATATTTTAGAATACTTTTAGATGCTGTATTGATGTTTACACCAACATTATTTACTACTTTAGATGTTGTAAAGTCTAGAGCTTCACCAAGGGCTTTTTGATTAACATCGTGTTGATATTCACCGACACCAATTGATTTAGGATCTATTTTAACTAGTTCTGATAGAGGGTCTTGTAGTCTTCTACCAATAGATACTGCGCTACGTTTTTCTACTGCTAAGTCTGGAAATTCTTCAATAGCTAGTTTTGATGCACTATAAATAGATGCTCCTGCTTCTGATGTAATAACATATTTACAATTTAGATTATATTCTTTTATTAGTTCAGCGCAGAATTTTTCTGATTCACGAGATGCTGTTCCATTTCCAATAGAGATAATATCTACTTTATATTTTTCGATTAGGTTTTTAACTATTACTTTACTTTGTTCAATATATTTATCTTGATTGGAACCATTTAGGAATGGTTTTATAACTGTTGAGTCAAGGTATGTACCATTTTGGTCGACAACAGCTAGTTTGCATCCATTAACATATCCAGGATCGAAACCTAGAACAGTCATTCCTTTTATTGGTCTTGTTAGAAGTAAATGTTCTAAGTTAACACCAAATGTCTCTATTGCTAAATTTTCAGATTTTTCTGTTAGTTCACTACGTATTTCTCTTTCAATGCTTGGTAATATTAAACGTTTTAATGAATCTTTAATACTAGATATTACTAGTTCAACTACAAATGATTCTTTATTTTTAATTAGTTTTGATTCTAGGTATGATTCTATCGCATCATTATCCATATCTAATGATACTGTTAATATTTTTTCTGCTTCGCCTCTATTTAAAGCTAATACACGATAATGTTTTATATATTTAATTTTATCTTGAAAGTCGTAATACATTTCATATAGTTTTTTAGGATCTTCAGCATTCTTTTTTAGTTTAGATGTAATAGTACCATTATTATAGACATTATAACGAATCCATTTACGATATCCTGCGTTATCACTTATCCATTCAGCAATAATATATCCTGCTCCTTCTATAGCGGCATTAGTATCTTTAACATTTTCATTTACAAATTTTTTAGCCATTTCTTCTAGTGAACCAGTTGTTGGAAATGACATAATCATTTTAGCTAGTGGTTCTAGACCATTTTTAATAGCTTCACTTGCTTTAGTCTTTTTCTTTTCTTTGTAAGGTCGATAGATATCTTCTACTTCAGTTAGTTTTACACATTTCATAATACTATCTTGAATTTCAGGAGTTAACATACCTTTTTCATCAATAAGTCTAATAACATCTTCTTTTCTATTATATAGATTTAATTGATATTTATATTGTTCTTCTATAGCTCTTATTTCATCTTCATTAAGATTACCTGTTTTTTCTTTACGATATCTAGCAATGAATGGAATTGTTGCTCCTTCGGCAAGAAGTGATAATACTTCTTTTATTTGTGTTTCTTTAAGATTTAAACTTGTTACTAAAAAGTTTATTACATCTTGATTTATTGTAAATTCTTCCATTTTTAATCACCTTTTTTATTATATCTAATTAATGTTAATTTTTAAAGGAAATTAATAAAAAAGTTCCTCTATTTTTGAGAAACTTTATCTTTTTTATTTATTTTTGTTTTTAATTGGTTTGTTATTTTTTTAGGTTCTTCTTCCATTATTGGAGCACTATTTGCAGATTCTTCTATTAGTTTAGTTATTTCTATTACTCCTGTTTTTTCAAGTGATTCATGGTAGTTCATCGCCATTCCAATAACCAATGTATATGATAGAATATATACCCAAATCATTAAGATGACGATGTTGGCAAGAGCACCATAGAATAATGAATAATTAGCAAAATGAGATATATAGTATGAATATATAGCTGTTACAATAATCCAAGCAATTGTAGTAAATATAGCTCCTCCATTTACACTACGACTTGGTATTTTACAATCAGGAGCCATTGTGTATAGTAATTTAATGAAGATGAAGATAATTAACCATGATAATGGACCATCCATTAAATTAAATATATTAGATATTATTGATGTTGTTTCAGAATCTAAGTTAAAGTATCTTAATATACTTATAATACTTGAACCAAATAAAGGAACTAAGATTATGAAGATAAATAGAAGAACAATAACTAATTCCATAGCAATTGCTTTTAAGCGACGACGGAAGAATCCAGAGTCTTTTATTCCATATATTGTATTTGATGCTACTATAATAGATGACATTCCATTACTAGCAATAAAGTACCCTATTCCTAAACTTATAAAGAATGTTGGAGTTATTTTGGTTGAAGTTATTATTGGAGTTACCAATTCAGCAATATCAGAGCTTAGCACATGAGAAAATAAGTTTTGAAATAAATCATTAGATAAATTCAAGTATGAACAAGCATAACTTATTAAGGTAAGTGTTGGTACTACTGATAGGAATAGGAAGTAAGCGATTTGTCCAGGTAGAATAAGCATTTCAGGTCGCCAGAAAGCGTTCCAAAAGCGTTTGAAGAAGCTTCTTTTTTCCCTTTTTTTCATTTTATTCCTCTTCTAATTCGTTTTTCTTATTACGCATGTCTTCAACAGCTTCGTTGATTGCATCTTCAATTGTTTTCATATCGTTAGTAATCATACTATATCCAATTGATGCACCATGCTCATATGGTAGGTTTTTGAATTCTTTATATAATTTTCTAATATAACTTATAACTTGTTTTTCTTGATATCCAACTAGATAGATTAGGTATTCATTGCCATCTGTTCTCATTATATCAGTATTATCTAACTGAGTTTTTATTAGAACATTAGCTGCAGCTTTTATTTGAGCATCACCTTGTTCATAACCTAATGTATCATTGATATTTCTTACTTGATTTAAATCGATGATAATTGCTGCTTGTGGATAGATTGTATTTTTATTCCAATTAGTAATATTTTCGTTTAAGTAATTTCTATTTTTTAAAGATGTTAGTTGATCAATATATTTCATTTTATCTTCTTTTTTAATCTTTTTAACTATCTTTATTTTTTTAGTAGAACGATATACTAAATATAGAATAATTATAAATGCTAGAATAACTATAATTGAGTATTTAGCTACTTTACCAAGTATAGTACCTGATTTTACTGTATAAGTA
>DEUO01000002.1:2196-12077 GCA_002362595.1 Caryophanales bacterium UBA3260 | reverse complement strand
AGTATGATTATAATATCCTTTTATTTTTATTTCTTCTGGATCAAGTGTTTCGATATATTTACTAAATAGTACATTAAATGTATCATTAGTTTTAACATAGAAGTTATATGTATTTGATAATGTATTTGTGTATCTAGAAGTATATGTATTTAAGAATGAATTATGATAATAATTATATGATTCTTTATCTATAACTATTATATTGTTTTTATATGCAATCTTTTTTAATTCTTTTTCGTCTTGATATGTTTTTACATTTATTCCACCTAGATTTGATAAGTATTTTTCTAGTAAACTATTTTTTAAAACATATACAGTTTTATCTGTAAGTGAACTAATTGAATTAAGAATTAACGGATTTTCTTCTGGAGCAATAATAGAAAATGATATGTTCATTAATGAATCTATTTTATTATATTCAGTATCTAGATTATAGTAGTTGAAGTATAAATCTAATTTTTGATTAGCTATTGCTTCAGTAAATTTAGAGAAATCTTTATATTTTATTGATTGAAATTCAGTGTTACTAAATTCACTAAATCTAGTTAGATATTCGCTTATTATTCCACCATATGTACCGCTTATTAATACCTCGTAAGGACTATTATTAATGAAACCATATGTATATGTACGTGCTTGAATATAATCTAGTTCTTTAGCTGATATTGATAAAGCACTAACAAATGTATCTAATTCATTTTTATATATTGTTTTTTGAAGATTTTTAGACGACCACGAAGCGAAGTATTTTTTTATAATAGTACTTAAGGTATCATTTTCTTTTATACTAAATACGAAGTATTTATTTAAATCGCTTATATGATAGTCTATATGATAATTAGATGTTAAGATAGATGTAAGATTTTCTCTTAATGGTATAAGAATAAAATCGATTTCGTTGTTTTCTTCTAGAGCTTGAAATAATGTTGTTGATGTTTCATAGTTAGTAAGTACAACATTATCAACATCGTTTAGATATTTGGTAATGATTTTTTCGTCACTAGCTAGTATCCCAACTTTTTTATTACTTAATTGAGAAATCGAACTTATATCAGTTTTTTCCTTACTAACAATTACATAATGTTCTTTATAGAAGATAACATCTTTGTCTTCTACATCATAGACAACTTTAAATGATACTTCTGGAGCTTCTTCACCGACATTATATGTTACTTTATTTATATTGATATTATATTCTGTATTAAAGTCTTTAAGGAAGTCGTAAAATACTCCTTTTGAAGATTTACCGAATATATCAAGATTATTAGGAATGCCAACATTTTGAACTACATTTACGTTTTTAGATATCCATTCTTTTTCCTCAACATTTAGTTTATTTTCGTCATTTACTATTCTGTATGTTATAAAAATTAAAATACTTAGTATTAATGCAACTATAATCGAAGAGATTATTATTTTTTTGACTTTTTTATTTTTCTTCATAATAAATTATCCCATTTCTGTTGTATCAGAATTTATTGTATTTGTAATTTGACGATTATTATTCCATACAATAGTTGCTGATTTCTTGTTTTTATATCCAGAGATAATAAATCCTTCGGAAGTTGCACTAGCATTTTGTTTCATTGTAACATTTACATCGTAATAGGTTAGCTCGCTTTCATTAAAACTCTCTAATGATTTTAGAGCTATACTTTTTGCTTCTTCAAGTGTTGCTCCTTCTAATATTTGAAGCTTAATGTAGATTATACGACCAGTAATAGTTATTTCTGTATTACTTACTTTTTCGTTATTAGTAACGTTGTTTTTAAAGTCGCTTAGACGTGATTCTGATATTTCATGTTCACTTTTTTCAGCAAGTCTTTCACCATATTTATCGGATCCATTTCCTACATAAAAACACTGAATTAAAACTGTACCTATAACAATTGCACATACTACAACAATTGCCATAAGCATTGTAAATACACGATGTTCTTTAAAAAATCCCATTATCTTTTTCATTCTTTTCCCACCTCTTTATAGGTACTTAAATTATACTACATTATGTCTTTTTAAGCAATTGTTTACTATATAGGTAGCTTATATAGTATCTTATGATATTGTAAATTATTTTATATTAAAAAAGAAATTACAGACTATCTATAATTTCTTTTAGTTTTGCTTCGTCCCATATTTCAAGTCCTAGTTTTACTGCTTTATCATATTTACTACCTGGAGAATCACCTACTATAACAACATCTGTTTTTTTACTTACTGATTCTACGATTATACCATCATATCTTTCTAGTAAGGCTTTTATTTCATCTCTTGTCATGAAACTTATTGTTCCAGTTATTACGAATTTTTTATTAGATATTAAGCTATTATTTAAGGTTTTCTCACCTTTATATTCCATATTAACGCCAATATTTTTTAGATGATTAATAAGCTCTATATTTTTTTCTGTTTTAAAGTATGTATAGATGTTATTAGCTAGAATAGCTCCAATATCTTTTATATTAGTTAGTTCTTCTTCTGTAGTATTTATTATGTTATCAATTGTATTATATTTTTTAGCTAAAACTTTTGCAGTTTTTGATCCTATTCCAGGTATTCCTAAAGCAAATAGTAAACGTTCAAGTGAATTTGATTTACTGCTTTCTATTGATGTAAGAAGATTATCAACACTACGATTACCAAATCCTTCTAGTTCTATTAATTCTTCACGACGATCTTTAAGATTGTATATATCTTCTATTTTAGTAATTATGTTCATATTGTAGAAGTCTTCTATTATAGCATCACCTAAGCCATCTATGTTCATAGCTGGACGTGATACGAAGTGAATTAATCCTTCTATTTTGCGTGCAGGGCAATGGTTGTTAGGACATATGTAGTCTATTCCTGATGGAGATTTTTCTAATACTGAATGACAGATAGGACATTCGGTAATCATCATAAATGGTGTTACATTTTTTCTTCTTTCTAGTACTGGTTCAACAACTTCAGGTATAACATCGCCTGCTTTATGAATAACAACAAAGTCGCCAATACACAAACCTTTTTCTCTAATGTATGATTCGTTATGTAGTGTTGCGCGACGTATTGTACTACCAGCTACTTTAACTGGTGATAATACAGCATTTGGAGTTATTTGACCTGTTCTTCCAACAGTAAATATTATATCTTCTAATTGAGTTACTACTTTTTCAGCAGGGAATTTATATGCTACAGCCCATCTTGGGTATTTTGCAGTATTTCCCATTTTCTTTTGACCAGATATATTATTTAGTTTTATAACTATACCATCTATTTCATATGGTAATGAAGGCCTTTTTTCAGTCCATTCTTCAATATATTCTTTTATTTCTTTAAAGTTATGGGCTTTTTTATAATTAGGATTTACAGGTAAACCTAATTTTACTAAATGTTCTAATGTTTCTTCGTGGGTTTGTCTAGTAGTATTAGGTACATGGTATAAAACAGTATCTAGTTTTCTTTCTTTAGCAATACGACTATCTAATTGTCTAGCAGAACCAGCTGCTGCATTACGTGGATTTTGGAATGGTTCTTCGCCTTTGGCTATTCTTTTTTTATTAGCTTCCTCAAAGCTCTTTTTAGTCATATAGATTTCGCCACGAACTTCTAAATCAATTGGTTCTGTTAATCTAGTTGGAACATATTTTATTGTTTTAAAGTTATTAGTTATGTCTTCTCCTATTACACCATCACCTCTGGTAGCAGCAGAAATAAGTAATCCTTCTTTATATGTAAGGTTTACTCCTAAACCATCCATTTTTAGTTCGCATACAAATTCTGGATTAGGTATTTCTTTTTCTACTCTTGTGACAAATGCTTCTACTTCATCTTCGTTAAAGACATCAGCAAGACTGAACATAGGAGTTGCATGAGTTATTTTTTCAAATGAATCTAAAACCTTTGTACCAACACTTGAAGTTGGTGATTCAGGCAATTTGTATTCAGGATATTCATCTTCCAAACGAAATAATTCCATTAATAGACTATCATATTCGTTGTCTGTTAAAGTAGGATTATCATTTAAGTAATATTCGACATTTGCTCTATTTAAAAGTGCTACTAATTCTTCTATTCTTTCTTTTGGATTCATGATATTACTCCCATAAATTATTTGGATATTCTCCCTCATCAACTAGTTTTTTTATTGATGAACGAACGAATTCTGTATCTTCTTTGTATGTTACTCCATACCATTTTGCTTTAGTATGTAGAACGCTTATATTAGCATATCCTTCTTTATTAGCTTTATCTAGAATATCAGGTATTAGATATTCACATTTATCTAGATTATTTTCATTTTCTTTAAAGAATGGTGTCATATTATCTTCAATATATTTGAAGACAGTTGGATTAAATATAAGCATATTCATTGAAACAAGGTCATCATGTTTGATGTTAAATTCTGCTGTTCCATTTAATGGAGTACATTTAATATGATCTTGTTCTTCGATAATTGAACTTTCTGTAATTGATTTTAAGCGACCATTTTCAGTAGATATTACACCACGTTTTACTGAACCATTTTCAGTAATTGTTTTAGCTGCTTCGTAACCAACTGTTGCATAATCTTTTTCACTTGCATGATCTAGAAAATCTTTTGCTACCATGAAAGCATCACGACCGTAGAAGTCATCAGCGTTTATAACTAAGAATGGTTCTGTTATAGCGTCTTTTGCACAGTAAATTGCTTGAGCTGTTCCCCATGGTTTTGTTCTTCCTTCGGGTATCTTTACAAAGTCTGGGATGTTGTCTATTTTTTGGAAGACATATTCAACTGGAATATGTGGTTCAACACGCGCTCCGATTGTTTCTTTAAATATCTCGAAATTTTCTTCTTTGATGATGAATACTACTTTAGAGAATCCTGCTTTTATTGCATCATATATTGAGTAATCAATGATGAATTCTCCATTTGGTCCCATTGGTTCTATTTGTTTTAATCCACCAAATCGGCTCCCCATTCCTGCTGCCATAATTAATAATTCCATAATTTTTTTCCTTCTTTCTATATTTTCTTAATACTCTTATGGTTTTTTAATAATTTTTTTATTCCGTAATTTTTTGCAAAAGCTACGCTGATAAAGTCTCCATTAACTTCAATGATTACACCTCGACCATATATCATATGCATAATAACGTCTCCCTCTTTGAATTCGACATCTATGTTGTTATGATATAGTTCTTCTCTATTTATTTGTTCTTCAGGCATCATATTTGGCTTATCTATTTCAAGAAGATTTTCATCTATTTCCTTAATAAAACGGCTAGGAGGATTCATAACATCTTTACCATATAGCATACGTCTTTTAGCGTTTGATATATATAATTTTCTTTTAGCTCTTGTAATACCAACATAACATAATCTTCGCTCTTCTTCAAGACCTTCTTTCTCAGTAAATGAGTTTTGATGTGGGAATATACCATCTTCCATTCCAATTAGAAAAACAACATCAAATTCTAAACCTTTAGCACTATGAATTGTCATTAATGTTACAACATCTTCTGTTTCTTGGTGCTCGGTTATATCAGCTATTAAGCTTATTTCTTCTAAGAAGTCAGCAAGTGATGAGACACCTGTACGATCTTCGAAAGTTTTAGTAATAGATTTAAATTCTTCTAGGTTGTCTAAACGTAATTCACTTTCTAATTTACTTTCTTCTTCATATTCTTTACGCATTCCACTTTCTTCTAAGATAAGATCGATTAATTCTGTTAATGTTAAATTTTCACTTTGTTCTGTTAAGAAGAGAATAAGTTCTTTAAATTGTTGTTCTTTACCTTTAGAAATAACTTGGAATATTGAAGTATTTTGTTCTTTTGCTTCTTCTTCAAGACGAGATATAGTTGAAGGACCAATACCACGTTTTGGAACGTTTATAACACGGCGTAAGCTTATTTCATCATCATTATTTAGAATTAAACGTAAATAGCAGATTAAGTCTTTAATTTCTTTTCTTTGATAGAAATAATAACTACCTACTACTTTATATGGCATTCCTGCTTTTAGAAACATTTCTTCAACTAAACGTGATTGAGCATTAGTACGATATAAAACAGCTATTTCATTATTTTTATATCCTTCATCTTTTAATCTTTTTATTTCATCTAATACTAGTTGAATTTCATGTCTATCATCATATGCACGTAAGTATTTTACTTTTGTCCCTTCACCATTGCTACTCCATAAGTTTTTTTCTTTACGTTCTTTATTATTCTTTATTACAGAGTTAGCTGCATCAAGGATAAATTTTGTTGAACGATAGTTTTCTTCTAGAGGAATAACTGTTGCATTTTTATAGTCTTTTTCAAAATTTAATATATTTCTGAAGTTGGCTCCTCTAAACATGTATATAGATTGATCTGGATCACCAACAATAAAGATATTCTTATATTTACTTGCTAATAGCTTAGATAGTTTATATTGTACTTCATTTGTATCTTGATACTCATCTATTAAAATATATTTAAATTTATCTTGGTATGCTTCTAAAATACTTTTATTTTCCATGAATAGTTTTACAGGAAGTAGTAATAAGTCGTCAAAATCTACTGAGTTATTTTTATGAAGAACATCTATATATTCATGATATACTTTTTCTGCAATTTTATCTTGAGGAGTATTAAAGTATTTACTTATTTCATCATTAGTCATCATTTCATTTTTGATGGTACTTATTTTATTTCTTACATATGCTGGAGTTGTTAACTTAGGATCATATCCATTATCTTTCATTATTTTTTTTATTATAGATATAACATCATCACTATCTATTATAGAAAAGCTGCGATCAAGTCCTAATGTAGGGGCATTTTCTCTAATTATTCTAACGCCTAAAGAGTGGAATGTTCCAACAAAAGCATTGTTATTAGGAACAATGTTTTCTAATCTATCACGCATTTCTTTTGCTGCTTTGTTAGTAAATGTTATAGCAAGTATTTGGTATGAAGGTATACCACTTTCTATAAGGGTAGCAATACGAGTAGTTAAGACTCTTGTTTTACCTGAACCTGCACCTGCCAAGACTAGACATGGTCCATCACGATGTAATACTGCTTCTTTCTGTTTATCATTTAGTCCATTTAAATAATTCATGTTGTTCCTGCTTTCTTTTTATTATTATATCATGGTTAGTTTAATATTGATATGTTTTTTTGTTGAAAAAGCGAACTTTTGTATCATGCTTGTAAAAGGCAAAATAAAAAAGGTCTAAAGACCTTTTATAGATATTCCATTATAGCAATATTTTTTTCAAGCTTAGCAATTAAATCTTCGCGATCATATTTAGAGAATATTTCATCAAATGCATTAGCATCTAATAAGAACATATTATAGAATCTTAAAAATGCTTCAACATAATTATTAATTCCTAAGTCTTTTAGATATTTAATATTAGCAGTTACATTATGTTCTTCTTCTGTTAATTTAGTAACAGCTGCATTGGGAATATTTTTTATCATTAAATCAATTAGTTCATCACTGAAACCTAAATTTTTTAAATATGACATTATTTATTACCTCCCTGATTTAAGCATTCGCCTGTAATAGTACGTAATGTATCTTCACTAGCTCTTAAGTTATATAATACAGATGTTAAGAATATTTCTTTTTCTTTTCCATCATAGCTTTGATTATTTTTACTTAAAGATTCTAAGATAATATCTAAGTTACGATCAACTTTGTTTTTAGAAATATAAGTACCTTTTATCTTATATGTATATTTACCAGCATCTTCATGATTTATATTAGTAAATACTGTTCTTCTTATATTATCAGCTTTTGCTTCTATTTCATTATTGAATTTAGAATATTCAGGGTTTTCCTTGTAATAGTTATCTAATATGTTAACTAGAGATGCAACATAATCATTGTTAGATATTTTACTTAATTCATTATTTTTTCTTGTTTCTAGTTCTGGTAAATCAGTTATGTTACCTAGTTTTTCTTGGAAACGGATATAACTTGTTATGTAATCACAATATGCGTCTTTATCTTCGCCAACATATATTTGATGACCATTTTCATTACAATATTTAACTCTTCTAATTAGTTCACTACTCTTATCTTCTAGTACTTCAGGATTTGTTTCAAGTATGTTTTCTAATCCTGCTTCTACTAAGTCATCAATATCTTCTACTAATTCATTAGGATTTTTCCAGAAGACTGATAAAGCATATTTACTATTTCTTTTTATAATACTTATTAAATAGTCTTTTAAGATAGATATATCTTTAGATACATATGGAGATGAATAAATTACTGAAGTATAATTTCTTTCTTCTTTTTCTTCTATATCATAGCCAGCTTCTTCTAATGCTTTAATATTTTCTTCATATTGAGTTTTATCTAAATCTATTTTATATATATTTTCATCTGTTATTTTGCCATCCTCATTAATTACAAGATCAAGGCTTTCACCTAGTTCATCAACATTTGAACGAAGTTTACTTTCTTCTTTTTCAAACATATCTTTTATTTTTAATTCAGATATTCCTTTAGCTCTTAGTAAAGTTATTTTTTTATTTAAGTCTTCATCTACAAGGTAGTTATGTTTATTAACAACACGATATATAGCTTCATCACTTACATATAAGCTTCTTAGTATTTCATAATTTTCTTCAATTAATTTTATATCTGATTCTGAAAGAAGTTGTTTTAGTTCTTCACTTACTTTATTAATATCTAAACCAGTTGATTCAATATATTTATCTATTTCATCAAATTCTCTTGGAGTTGGTTCTTCCTCTGTTTTTGGCTCTTCTACTTCTTTCTTTGTTTCTTCAGAAGGAGTTGAAGCATTTAATGATTGTAAGTTAATTTCAGTTGTGTCACCGTGACTTTCAATTATATCTTGAACATCAGAATTAGAAATTACATTTTGATATATTTCTTCAGCACGTGATAAGTCTTCTGTTGATTTTGTTTCTTCAGTAGGAGCTTCTAATTCATAAGAAAGTTCTTCTTTTGTTGTATCTACTGGTTCTTTTTCTTCTACTTTTTCTTCTTCATGAACTTCTTCAGTTTCTTCTTTTACTTCTTCTTTTGGTTCTTCTTCTGTTTCATTTGGTTCATTTATAGAGAAACTTTGAGCTTTTTTATCATCATATGAAGCATCATATTCGATTAAGCCATCTTCAGGGAACATAATTAATTTAGCTAAAGAAACTATTTCTTCATCAGTAAATAAATCAAAAGCCATTAAAGTTTTCTTAACATAGCTTGTAGATAGAGCTTCTCTTTCGATTTCATCAGTTGATAAACTTTGTTCAAGTAGACTTACTAATTTAGTACGTTTTTCTTCTTCTACACGTTTATTATCTTCTAATTCAGCTACTCTTTCAGCATTATCATTTATAGTTTTCTTTGCTTCTTCAATTAAATTTTCATAATCTTCTATTTCTTTATCTAATGAGTCGCAATATTCAGGGGATTTCTCATTAACAAGGTTAATCATTGTACCAAAATTAGCTTCAATACCGATATCTCTTAAAGCAGAGAAAGTTTCGTCATCTAAATCGTTGAAGGCACTTAAAAAAGCGTCTTTTTGATTGTTAAAGACTGTTAATTTACCTATAACATCTGATTTCTTTATTTCATTATCATTTTGTTCCTCAGTAGCTGTTGTAATCGCTGACTCAGCATTCTTTATATTTTCTTCTATTTCTGCTATAACAAAGTTATAATCCCCTTTTAAATTATATAACTTATCTAGCACCCTTTCTATTCTTTGTGTTGTCACAGTACACACCTCGCTTATTATGTTAAAATTATAGCAGAAAGTTGATAAAGTGTAAACCTTTTTTATACTAAATTATTATTTTATTAAAGATATACTAAAATAAATAAGATAATACTTATAAGATACTTTAAGAGATATAACGCCTATGTAACATTATAAATT
>DEUO01000002.1:0-1910 GCA_002362595.1 Caryophanales bacterium UBA3260 | reverse complement strand
AAATTTCGAGAGAATATAATATGTTGAAAGTAGGTGTTATATTATGAAAAAAAATTTAATTATAGTAACAAGTTTAATTTTAATAATATTTGTTTTTATAATATTAGTAGATTTTGGGAAAAAGAATAAAAATAATAATGATTTAGAAAATATTAAAGTAGCAGAAGTTACTCATAGTGTTTTTTATGCTCCTTTTTATGTAGCAATAGAAAATGGATATTTTGAAGATAATGGATTAAATATAGATTTAATACTAACTAGTGGAGCAGATAAAGTAAGTGCTGCAGTATTATCAAATAGTGTTGATATAGGTTTTTCTGGCCCTGAGGCGACTATATATGTATATGAAAATGGAGAGAAAGATTATTTAGTTACTTTTGCTGGTTTAACAAAAAGAGATGGACAATTTATTGTAGCAAGAAAGAAGATAGATAATTTTAAAATAGAAGATATGTATGGTAAAGAAGTGCTAGCGGGAAGAGTTGGAGGAATGCCAATTTTGAACTTTATAAATGCTATTAATAATAGTAAAGCAGATATAAATAAGATAAATATAAATAGTAGTGTTGATTTTGCTTCGCTATCAGGAATATTTATTAGTGGAGTTGGAGATTTTGTAAACTTATTTGAACCTAATGCAACAAAATTAGAAAAAGAAGGATTTGGATATGTTGTTGGTAATGTAGGTACGTTATCAGGAAAAATGCCATATACAGCTTTTTATGCAAGAAAATCATATATAAAAGATAATAGAGAGATATTAGATAAATTTAATAATGCAATTAATAAAGGTATAGAGTATGTTAAGAATCATAGTAATGAAGAAATAGCTGAAAGTATTAGTAAACAATTTACTGATATATCATTAGATGATTTAACTTTAATAGTAAAGAGATATAAAGATGCTGATAGTTGGTTTGATACTACTTCTATTAGTGAAGAAGCATATAAGAATTTAGAGAATATAATGATAGATAATAAATTACTTGATGATTATGTATCTTTTAATGATTTAGTTATAGATTTAAATGAATAATATTTTAAAAGTAAGAAATGTTAGTAAGAAGTATAATACTATTAAGGAAGAAATAGAAGCTATTAAAGATGTTAGTTTTGATATTAATGAAGGAGAGTTTGTTTCGATAGTTGGGCCTTCTGGTTGCGGCAAAAGTACATTATTATCTATTATAGCAGGATTAGTTCCTTTAAGTGATGGTGTTATAAAATATAAGAATGATAGAACAGTTATAGGATATATGTTACAAGAAGATGCTTTATTTGAACATTATAGTGTTTTAGATAATATATTATTAGGGTTAAAGGTACAACATAAATTAGATGATTATAGTAAAGAGAATGCTATTAGATTATTAGATAAGTATAATCTTAAGGAGTTTAGTGATAAGAGACCGAGTGAGTTGTCGGGTGGGATGAAGCAGAGAGTTGGATGAATATGGTGTAGACACAAATAATATGAGTAAAATAAAAACCTAATAGCTAGAGAGTTCTATTAGGTTATTTTATATTTATTATATTTTAGTTATCATTTTATTTTAAAATTAAAGATACTATGACACTATTAATGTGAGTAGCATGCTTTCAATCAATGTGTCATTGTGTCATGCATATAATTATGTATTTGAATAAATTCTAAATTATGTACTAATGTATTCGTTATATGCTACTATATTAGTCTTCCCAAAAATATCTGCCAAATAATTATAAAAATCATCGTTCAGCTCACAGGTTATTAAAAGAATCAATTTTTTTCTAGGTCTAGAACATCCAACATAGAATAAGTTGCGATTTCTTTCATAAGTATCTAATTTTTGATTTCTTGTAGTCTCATCCATTACTAAAACACTTTCAAAGTCATATAAATTCCAACCTTTACCAATAACAAAAATAAC
>DEUO01000035.1 GCA_002362595.1 Caryophanales bacterium UBA3260 | reverse complement strand
CTTCAAGAGGGACGTGAACAAGGAAGAGAAGAAGGCTTAAAAGAGGGTAAGGAAGAAATATTAGCAAAATTGAGAAACAAAGGATTTACTGATAAAGAAATAGAAGAATTGTTGAATTAGTTTTAAAAAAATACATGACGATTTAGTAGGAGTTTTTATATGGATATAGATGAAATAAAAAGAATAATTTATAGTGGAACAGATTTAGATAAAACATCTTTAAGAGATTATTTTAAAAAGTATGGAAATACATTAGATAAAGAAATAGAAGTACACGAAATATTAGTTAATGTTTTATTAGAGTTAAATAAAACAGAGATAATAATGTTAAGTGGAATTATTGGTTATCCTGTTTTTCTAAGAATTTGTTTATTACCTAAGATAAGACATCGTTTTCCTTTATTACAAGATGGTGCGTCTTTAATTTTGTTAGATAATGAAAATAATATTTTGGTACAACAAAGAATGGATAATGGCAAATATGGATTTAGTGGTGGATGTCAGGAATTAGGAGAGGAATTAACTGATGTTTCTATCAGAGAATGTTATGAAGAAACAGGCTTATTGTTAGATAAAAGTAAAATTATTAATGTATGTCAAGTTTCTGGATTATCGCGTAGAAATTCTTATCCTAATGGGGATGTTGTTGTTAATAATACAGCTTTACATATTGGATATTTAGATGATTGTAGTGGGATTTTAAGAAAAGATTATGAATCAAAGCAGGTATTTTTTAAGCCTTTATCTTTTTTAGATGGTTTAAGTGATGAAGAAAAACACGAGAAAGATTTTATTGAAATATGTAAAATGTATATTGCTGGTAAAATACCAATTATTAATCAACAATTATTACCCGATATAGTTTTACCAGAAATGGGAAATGTGAGTTTTGTTGATTATTTATATTCATTAAATCCAGATCAAGCTTTGGTTTTTGCAAAAAAGATAGGGTATAGCAAATTTTTAAACGAATGTTTAGATCCAAGAATTAGAAGTATATTTCCTCATTTTGTTGATAAAAGCGTTGTCATGTCTTTAAAGGATGATTGTATTTTAGTTGAAAAAGTAGATGGAAAGGTTGAGTTACCTAAGAGAATACAATCAGTAGGAGAGAGTTTTGAAGATTTAGTAGCTACTTCATTTAATATTGATAAGAATGATATCAGATTATCTATTAGATTATCTGGAAGTAAAATGTATAATGAAGTTACTAATGAATTTATTAATGCTTTGCTATTTGAAACTTTAAGAGTGATAGAAGAAACAGATTCTTTAAAATATAAACCTATTTCTGAAGTTATTGATTTGTTAAGTAAAGAAGATAGAATATATTACGATGCATATTGCGAAAAGATAGTTGAAAATAAGGAATTAAAAAGAACTATGTGAAAAGTTTTATTTTAAAACTTTATAGTATGATATAATTAAGTTGGGTGATAGAATGAATTTTGCAGTTATAGAAGTTGGGTCAACAAATACAAAAGCTTATTTGTATAAAGATGGAATTTTAGAAGATCTAGGAGCTAGATACATTGGTTTTAAAACAAATTATAAAAAGAATAATTGTTTGTTAGATAGTGATGTAAATGAATTGTGCTCTTTTATAGAAGAAATAAAAGAACAAGTTGATAAAATATATATTTTTGGGACTAGTATATTTAGAAATATTACTGATGAACAAAGAGAAGAATTTATATCAATGATTAAAGATAAGTATGATATTGATTTTAGAGTTGTATCAGCTAGTGAAGAAAGTTCTTATACAGTTAAAGGTGTTGTTGATAAATTATCTAAACCAATGAGATTAGCGGTAGTTATTGGTGGAGGAGGTTCTACTGAAATAGCTATTGTAGAAAATGGTAAGACGATTAGGACTTTAAATTTAGATTTTGGCGCGATGGATATTACAGAAAAGTTTCCTGAATTAAAAGAAGATAAAGTAGATACTCCTTTTGAAGAAATGCTTGATTATACATTATCCTTGATTCCTGAAATAGATGAAAATGTTGATGTAATGGTTTTAGCAGGTGGTGATTATATATATTTCTACGAAACTGTTGGTTATGCAATGGAGAAGAATGATATATATGAAGATAGTAATCAACCATATATGTTAGAATTTAGTATTTTTAATGATTACGATTATGATATTTTATCAGAGTCTTTAGATGATATAAAGAAAAGATGTCCTGATAATCAAGGATGGTGGGATGGTGCAAGAGGTATGAGATTTTGTATGAATGCCATTTCTAGAAGATTAAATGCTAAATATATTATTCCAACTAGGATAAATATGCTAATAGGTTTGGCACATGAAATAGAAAAAAACAAATAAAAATATCTTAATTTAATAAGATATTTTTTGCTATTTATCTAAATATTTAGTTATTGGAGGAGTTTTTAGATGACAAAGTGTATAAAGGAAGAAAATATACAAGATGATGTATTAAAGGAAATAGCAGAAGCAGTTAATAATGGTAAAGTAATAGTGTTTAAAACTGATACAGTTTATGGAATTGGAACAAACGCTTATGATGCTGATGCTTGTAAGAAAGTATATGAAATAAAAGGTAGACCGGAGCAGAAACCATTATGTGTATTAATTTCGAATATAGATATGTTAAAAGAAATGGTAGATGAAATTAATCCAATTGAGAAAAAGTTAATTGATGCATTTTGGCCTGGACCACTGACAATAAAATTTAAGAAAAAAGTTGATGTATTACCAGATATTATTTCTGCTGGAGATGAATTTGTACGAGTTAGATTACTTAATCGTGGAATTGCATATAATATTATAAATTCAGCAAATGTTCCTATTGTAGCACCAAGTGCTAATTTATCAGGAAAACCTACTGGTATAAATATAAAAAGTATTATTAATGATTTTGATAATAAAGTAGATTATATTATAGATAGTGGAGATGTAAATAACGATACAACTTCTACTATTGTTGAGGTTAAAGATAATCAGGTGATTATTATAAGAGAAGGTAAAATAACTAAAGAAGAAATAGATGGGGTATTAATATAGACTATGATAATTCATAGTTTTTTTATGAAGTAATATATTATGTTTATAAAAAATATGTATGGTATTATATTTTTTCTTTATAATTTAATAGATAATTTTGACTAATTTGAAAGTGTTATGTATAATTTATTGTATCACTTAAGGGGGATTAAAAATGGAAAGAGTAAATACAGATAAAAATTATGCTGAATTTGTTAGAAGATATCAAGATTTAGTACAAAGATATAATGAAATACAAAAGGAATTAGAAGATAGAAAGTTTTCTTTAAAACCAAGTGCTATTAAAAAACGTAGCGCTTTAAAGAGAGAAAGTGAGGATCTTTATGATGAAATATGTGATTATGAAGATTTTGCTACAGATTCTTTGACTTTTGATAGAGATGATGCTTTAAGTTTTATTACTAAGTTTTATACTCGTTTTTTCGGAAAAGAACTTAAAGTAATTGAAATAATGGATAATAAAGATAGTAAATATGCTGTTAAGTCATATTTAATTGTTACACTTGCTGATTATGCACTATTAAATGCAAAATTTGATGGATTTAAACGTGCTGTAAATAGTGAAGAAGTTATGGCTGCTTGTAGAGAGCAAGTTTTATCATTAAGATGTGGCAAAAAATGTTCATTTTATGATGGTTTATATTTAAGTAGTTCATTTAAAGAATTTAAAGAAATAGATGAAGTATTGGAAATAGCTTTATCGTATAAGTTACAAAATAATAAGGAAAGTAATGTATCGTGTTTACAAAAAGCATTGGGTTATTATTTTGCTAACAGAGATATATTTACACAAGGTGGTAGTATGATGGGTTATTCTGGAGAATCATTATGTGAAGAAGATCCAGTTGTAACTTCAGAAATATCACAAGTTGTTCAACAAGCTATTAATCAAGAAAAAGCGGAACAAGCAAAATCTTCAAGAAGAATTTTGGGTATGGTGGATGGATTAGCTGGATTAGAAACAGGTGGAGCTTCTGCATCACAAACAATATTGGGAATGTTAGATAGTGTTGTTCCTCTAGGAGAATTTAGCGATATGACAAGAAGAGTAGTACCAGAACCTGAGCCTGCACCAGCACCACAACCAGCACCAGTTTCAACAGATAGTAGAGTTCCTGCTAGTGATTCAAAACCTGTAAGAGTTGTTGCAGTAGAACCAGCACCAGCAAGTAAAGCAACACAATATAATGCTGCTACTACTGTTTTATTAGATATGTTAAATGGTTTAGTTGCTGAAGAAAAAGCAGAACAACATAGAAAAATAAAATAGAAGGTGAATAAATGTTAATTCCTAACGCACCTATGCATGAAAAAGCATATAAATGGTTTTTAAATTATTGTCAATTTCTAGAAGAAAATAATAAACAAAGAGAAGAAATAATAAGTGATGCTAATTATACCGAATGCTTGTTAATAGCTTTAAGAAATAATAAGGAATTGAGAACTCCTAAAATTGATTTGCAGACTCCTTTGGTTAAAGAAATAGGAAGTAGTCATAAAATTGCATTATTATATGGTATTATACGAGATTATGCTAATAAGAAATATATAGTTTCATTACTAGATGAAGAAGGATTATCATATCTTGTAAAAATAGATGATGTAGTTATTAAAATAGGATTTGATAATAAAAATACGCAGACCTTTTTTGCTAGAATAGTTACAAGAAAAATAGCAGAAGAAAATATTATTTTATTTAGTGATGTCCAAAAAGATTTAGTAGATTCCAAATATAGTACTGTAAAGCAAGAATTAGTTGGTTTACAAAATTATATACATACATTAAAATCTTCTGGAATTTCAGATGACGATATAATATATACGGTAGCTAAAGAGTTAAAATATGTAAGATAATGTTTTACATATTTTTTTTATCTATGTTATAATACCTGTTGTAATAAAAAGGAAGATTTTTATGAGTGTTTTAAATAAAATAAAAGGACCAGATGATATAAAAAAATTAACTCTTGAAGAAATGGAAAAGTTAGCTAAAGAAGTAAGAGGTTATATTTTAAAAAATGTAGCTAATACAGGGGGACATTTAGCTTCTAATTTAGGAATTGTTGAATTAACAATAGCATTACTTGCTAATTATGATTTTGCAAAAGATAAAATAGTATTTGATGTTGGTCATCAAAGTTATGTGTATAAGATTTTAACAGATAGAAAAGATAAGTTTAATACTCTAAGGACTCATAATGGAATAAGTGGTTTTCCTAAAAGAGAAGAGAGTATATATGATTATTTTGATACTGGGCATTCTAGTAATTCTATTTCAGCGTGTTTAGGAATGGCAAGAGCACGTGACTTAAAGAATGAAGATTATAATATTATTTCAGTTATTGGGGATGGAGCTTTTACTGGTGGAATGGTTTATGAAGCTTTAAATGATTTAGGCTATAAGCAAAGTAAGATGTTAATAATTTTAAATGATAATCAAATGAGTATTTCAGAAAATGTTGGAAGTATGTCTAATTATTTGAATAAAATAAGATTAACTTCATCTTATAATAAATTTAAGCAAAGAATGATTAAAAGACAAGGCAATATAATTATAAAAATTGGTAAAAAGATTAAGAATAGTTTTAAATCTTTAGTATTTAAGCCGATGTTTTTTGAAAGTTTAGGTATTAGATATATAGGTCCTATTGATGGTCATAACTTGAAAGATTTGAATGAAGTATTGGAAATGATTAAAGAATTAGACGAACCTATTGTATTACATATTTTGACTAATAAAGGTCAAGGGTATTTGCCAGCACTTATTCATCCAGATAAGTATCATGCTGTATCAAAATTTGATATAGAAACAGGTAATAGTTTGAATTCTAGTAGTAGAAATTATTCGTCAGCATTTGGTGAAGCTTTAACTAATATAGCACGTTTGGATGATAAGATAGTTGCTATTACGGCGGCGATGGTTGATGGAACTGGTTTAGGTAAGTTTAAAGAGGAATTTCCAAATAGATTGTTTGATGTTGGTATTGCAGAAGGGCATGCAGTTACTTTGGCTGCTGGAATGGCAACAAATGGATTAAAACCCGTATTTGCTGTCTATTCTACTTTTTTGCAAAGAGGATTTGATCAAGTTCTTATTGATGTATGTATGCAAAATTTACCTGTTGTTTTTGCTATAGATAGAGCAGGGTTAGTTGGTAATGATGGAAAGACACATCAAGGAGTTTTTGATTTATCATATCTTAATTTAATACCTAATATTGAGATAATTGCTCCTAAGTGTTTGGATGATGTTAAGATAATGTTAGAATATGCTATTTCTTCTAATAAACCCATTGCAATAAGATATCCACGTGGAGGAGATAAATATGAATTAGAGCCTTTAAAAGAAATAAAATGTGGTAGATGGGAAGAAGTAAGTTCTGGTGATCAAGTTGTTGTTTTAGCAACTGGTAAAATGGTTCAGTCGGCGATGATGGCTAAGGATAAATTAAAGGGAAAATGCAATCCTATAGTTGTAAATGCTTTATTTGTAAAACCTTTAGATCAAGATTATTTAAATAAAATAATAAAAAGTGATTATAAGGTATTAACTTTAGAAGATAATACTATAATTGGAGGATTTGGTTCACAAGTATTAAATAAATTGAACGAACTGGGATATAAAAATAGGGTTAAAATAATGGGTATTCCAGATAAATTTATTGATCATGGTAGTGTTGATGAATTATATTTAGATGAACATATTGATATAGATAGTATTGCTAAAGAAATATTGAATTTATATAAATAAAAACTCTTATAGAGTTTTTTATTTGGTGGACTTTAGTTTTTTGAGTTATTATAGTATAATTCTTATGAATGTTGGGTGTTATTATGAATAATGATATATTAAATAAAGTAGATGGATTAATTAAAATGTATAGAAATGGTGAACTAGGCGGAGAAGTTATGCCAGAAGATGCTAATCCACATTTAGATATAAGTAGTTGTGAAAACTATTTATATTTTACTTTGCCAATGGCACTAAATTATCAAAGAAATTCTTATACTTTATGGGAAGCAACTTTAAAGACTTATAATGATGAGGAGACAAAATTTGTATTTAATCCAAAAGAATGCCTAAAAAGAGAGTTTAGTGAAGTACAAAATGCTTTATGTAAATATAGAGTTGCTTTACAGAAGCAAAAGCAGACAGAAATATGGTTAACTTTATGTAATACGTTTGTTACTTTGTTTGATGGTGATATAAGGAAGTTATTTAATGATAAAAATAATGATGTAAATAAGATAAGAGATTTTATTCAAAAAGAGAATAAGAAGTTATTTCCTTATTTATCTGGAACTAAAATATGTAATTATTGGTTATATGTTATAATGCAATATACAGAAAGAAAGTATGTAAATCCGGAGTGTTTAACTGTTGCACCAGATACACATGTATGTAAATCAACATATAAGCTTGGTCTTATAAATGAAGATGAGTTTAATTCTAATAATGTACAATTAATTGTTATTGAAAGATGGAAAAAAGTTCTTAATGGAACAAAGTATAAACCAATAGATATTCATACGCCTTTATGGTTATGGAGTAGAAATGGATTTAAAGAAATAAAAAAATGATTTTTCAATCATTTTTTTTGTTGTTGAAACATAGTAAGTGCTAGTTTTTTTATACTATCTACTTCACTTTTAGCAAGACTTACAATTTCTTCAGGAGTAATTGTCTTAGATAATGTATCAGCAGTTAAATTATTATAACCACAATTTATTGTATTGTCTGTTATTGAAGCATGATATTGTGGAGATGTGTATGACCAATTTGAAAAGTCAGTTATGTTTATTGTTTTACCATTTCTTGTTATTATTATTTTAGCAAATTTACCATTACTAAAGTCAACTCTATCAGTAACTACAAAATTATCTGATTTATTTTTAGATGGATCTAATTTTTTTATTGTAACTGAGATAGATGGTAAAGAAGCAGGATCTTGCTTTAAAGCTTGAGAAATAAGTTGACATATTTCTTCAATATTAGCTGGGAATGTAATTGTTGATAATAATTCTTCCATCTTTTTTTCGTCAATATAGATATTGTCTTTTGGTTCATAATCATATTCTAATGATTCTGGATATTTAATTTCTACTTTGCATTGATTTTCTTCA
This sequence comes from Caryophanales bacterium UBA3260, assembly GCA_002362595.1. Next base: position 8,003 of record DEUO01000035.1, on the reverse strand, counting down.
TCGTAGATATCTCCATAATATGTAAATTCACTAACAAAGTGATGAAATTTTCTACCTTTATTATCTAATTTTTGGGTTTCAGATTGAAGAACTAATTTATCTGGCTTTTTTTCATAAGCTTCATAGTAATAATATACTTTACGAGTATTTTCATCTTCAATTATAAGTTCAGCTGAATCTTCTAATCCTCCGTAATAATATGTTATTGTAGCGGATTTACCAGTTGATTTGAAAACACATTTGAAAGTATTTTTCTTATCATTGAAGTCGGATAATATACAAGTTTCAGTAGCAGGAATTCCAACTAAAGAAAGAAGTCTTCCGAATCTTATTTGTATTTCATCTAATTTTTTGCCAGTAATGTATCCTTTTTCTTTTTGAATTTCATCTTGTTTTAATAATTCTTCTACACTCATACCCATATATATAGCATTGCCACCACCTAATGATTGTCTTATAGTATTAGGCATTATATTCATCCATTGACCTAAAGATATATGTAGCTTTTTATCAGTAAATATTACTATTGGGAAAGATGTATCTTTTGGTATACTAATTTGTTCTTCTTCTGGTTTATTTTTCTTCTCAATTCCTAATATACCAAATGTTTTATTTATTTTGTTTTTTAAATTATTCATAAAATCACTCCTTGAATTTAGCTCTTACTTTATCATAAAAATTGATAAGAAACAAGTTTTTTTATTATAAAATGGGGAATGTTTGGTATGAAACTATAATATTTAATGATATAATAGATTAATAAATTACTGGGGAGTGTTTGTATGAATAAAGAAATATTTTTAGATAATAATGCAACAACAAAAGTAGATGAAAGAGTATTGAATGCGATGTTACCATATTTAAAAGAGAGTTATGGTAATCCTAGTAGTACTTATTCTTTTGGAACTAATGTTAAAGATAAGATAAATGAAGTAAGAAATAATGTTGCAAAGTTAATTAATGCAGATAGCAGTGAAATAATATTTACTAGTTGTGCTAGTGAAAGTAATGTTACAGCGATAATGAATGCTATAAGAAATAATAAGCAAAAGAAACATATTATTACGACAAAGGTAGAACATGCATCAATATTAGAAACAATGAAATATTTAGAAGATAATGGATATGATGTTACTTACTTAAATGTAGATGATAAGGGTAGATTAAATATTAATGAACTTAGGGATGCAATAAGAGAAGATACTTGTTTAATTGCTGTTATGATGGCTAATAATGAGTTGGGTAATGTTTACCCAATAGAAGAGATAGGTAAGATAGCAAAAGAACATAATATATTATTTCATTGTGATGCTGTGCAAGCCATTGGTAAAGTAGATATTGATGTAAATAGAATGAACATAGATACATTATCGTTAGCAGGGCATAAAATTCATGCACCTAAAGGTATTGGAGTTCTTTATGTAAGAAAAGGTGTACCTTTTATACCACTTATTTTTGGACATCAAGAAGGTAATCGACGTGGTGGAACAGAGAATGTTGCGTATATTATTGGATTAGGCGAAGCAGTTAAAATAATTTTAGAAGATAATCATCAAAGTTGTATAAAGATGAAAGAACTTAGAGATTATATGGAAAAAGAAATAAAAGAAAGAGTTAAAGAAATATATATTTATGGAGATATAGATTCTAGAACACCAAATACTTCTAATATGGCGATAAAAGGAATTAAGGGTGAAGAATTAATGTTGTTATTAGAATCTTTTGGAGTTTATGTTTCAACTGGATCTGCTTGTAATGCGCAAATTGCTTTACCTTCTCATGTATTAGTTGCGTGTCATGCTGATTTAGATAATTATAGTCCGATTAGAATTAGTTTAAGTAAAGATACGACAAAAGAAGAAATAGATACATTTATAAAAAGATTAGAAAATATTGTTAATATGATTAGAAAAAGATAAGGAGATATAAGATGATAAGTTTTGATGAAATGTGGAAAGAATTAGAATAATATTTACGTGTAGATAATGCTTTAGAGCAAGGATTTTCTAATGGTAAATATACAAAGATATTAGCTGGATATGCGAAGAATGTTGTTGGTATTGATACTTCAGAAGATTTTTTAAAAATTGCACAAGATAATTTAAGTGATTATAAAAATATTGATTTAAAGTTGATGGATGCGCTTAATATGAGTTTTAAAGATAATAGTTTTGATGTTTTATTAAATACTAGTTTTCATGAATTTGATTTAAGTCATGGAGTATATAGTGTTAATTTAGAATTAAAAGAAGCTATTTTAAAAGAGATGATAAGAGTAAGTAATACTATAGTATTTGTAGAACCAACTGAGGATGCTGTTACTAATCAATTATTTAAAGTATTTGATCCTAGTGAGAATCATTCTGATAGAATAGCTCAATCTAATAATTTAATTAATAAGTTTATGGAGAATAATGGATATTCACTTGTAAAAACAGGTTTAACATGTAACGACGATTATTTTAGTTCATTAGAAGAATTAGAAGAAGAAATGCTTAATTGGTGGTCAGATATAAAAATACCAAAAGATGATGATGAGAAGAAAAAAATGATTGAACAAATAGATGACATTTTAACTAAAGCAGGAATGTTAAAGGATTTACATGTTGTAGAAAAGATTAGGTATAATGTATTTAAAAGAGGAGAATAGATATGGCAGTATTAGTTAATTTTAAAATATGTGATAATGCAAAGGAATGTGGTGGCGTAGCAGTATGTCCTACAGGTGCTTTATCTTTTGATGAAGAGAAGGATACTTTAGTAATTGATAATGATAAATGCGTTAGTTGTGGTGCTTGTGAAATGGAGTGTCCAATTGGAGCAATAAGAGTAGCTAAAGAACAAAAAGAATATGATGAAATAAAAAAAGAAATAGACGATGATCCTAGAACAACTAAAGATTTATTTGTTGATAGATATGGAGCTGCTCCTTTATCAGAGTTCTTTATGTGTGAATCTAAAGATGTAAAAAGTAAAATAGCAAAAGAAGGAATAGTATTAATAGAGCTTTATGATGAAGATAAAATTGAATGTTTACTTAAATCAATACCTATAAAGGAATTAACAAGTAATTTAAATAGTGATACTTTATTTTATAAAGCTCCTTATAATGAAGAGTTAATGGAAGAGTATAGTTTGAGTCAAATGCCTTCTTTACTTGTATTTAAAGATAGTAATTTAGTAGGAAAGATAGAAGGATATTATACTTTAGAAAATAAGCAAGAAATAATAGATAAAATAAATAGTTTTATTTAATTAGTGAGGGATTAGGATGAATAATAAGATAGCCGTAGTAACTGGAGGAACTAGTGGTATTGGTAAGGAAATAGTAAAAGAATTACTTTTAAATAATTGTAAAGTTATAACATGTTATCATGATAATGATAAGTTAGCTAAAGAATTAGAGATAGAAATGAATAATCCTAATTTATTAGTTATAAAATGTGATGTAAGTAATGAAGTTGATGTTATTAATATGTTTGAAGTAATTAAAGAAAAGTTTAATAAAATAGATTATCTTGTTAATAATGCTGGGACTTTTATAGATAATTTTATTAAAGATTTTGATATTAATGAGTTTAAAAAAGTATTAGATATTAATTTATTAGGAAAAGTGATATGTACTAAGATAGCTTATCCGATAATGAATGAAGGAGGAGCAATAGTAAATATATCTTCTCATTTAGGGGTTGTACCTTGTACTGAGTCACCTGCTTATTGTGCTGCAGCAGCTGGTATTATTAATTTTACTAAAGCAACAGCGTTAGAATTTGCTGATAAAAAGATAAGAGCTAACTCTATATGTCCAGCGTTTACTCCAACACCTTTATCATTAAAAGGATGGAAACAAGAAGAAATAGATGAAAAGTTAAAAGAAACTCCTTTAGGAAGATTTGCTACACCTGAGGATACAGCTAAATTATGTTTATTTTTATTATCTTCAGATGCTTCTTTTATTACTGGAGAAAATATTTGGTTAAATGGAGGAAGATTGTGAGTAGAGAATTTGTAGAAGAGTGGTTAAATAAATTAAAAGATTATTGGTTTAATAAAGATATAAATAATGCTGTTTTGTTATTTAATAAAACAACTTATTACCAAGAAACACCATTTATGAAACCATATATAACGATAGAAGAAATAGATAATGAATGGCAACATATTAAGAATGAGAATATTGAATATATTGATTTTAAAATATTGGCCATAGATGGTTATGTTGTAATTGTTAATTGGATTTTAAGACAAAATGATAATTATTATGATGGTATTTATGAGATAAAGTTTAATGATAATAATGAATGTATTTATTTTAAAAGTTGGGAGATGAGTAGATGACAAATAAAGTAGTATTAGTTACAGGTAGTCAAAGAGGAATAGGTAAAGCAACGATAATAGAATTTGCTAGTAAAGGATTTAATGTAGTAATTGACTATATCGAAGAAGAAAATAGAGCATTTGAATTAAAAGAATTAGTGGAAAAAGAATATGGAGTTAAAGCTTTAGCTATAAAAGCTGATGTAAGAGAAGAAGTAGAAGTAGATAAATTAGTCAAAGAAATAATAAAAGAATTTGGAAGAATTGATGTACTCGTTAATAATGCAGGGATTGCAATAGATAAAGAATTTGAAGATAGAACTATTGATGATTGGAAGAATACACTTAGTACTAATTTAGTTGGACAGTATATAGTTGCTAAAAGAGTTGGCGAAGAAATGTTAAAAAATAAAAGTGGTAAGATAGTTAATATATCTAGTACTAATGGAATTAATTGTTTCTTTCCAACATCTATAGATTATGATGCTTCTAAAGCTGGAGTAATAAGTTTGACACATAACTTAGCCTTACAATATGCACCATATATTAATGTAAATGCAATAGCACCTGGATGGGTTAATACAGAGATGAATAAAGATTTACCTAAAGAATTGATAGATGAAGAAACAAGTAAAATATATATAGGAAGATTTGCTGAGGCAGAAGAAATAGCTAAAGTAATATATTTTTTAGCTAGTGATGATGCAAGATATATTAATGGTGAAATTATAAAAGTAGATGGAGGTTATTAAGATGAAAAATAATTATTTATTACTTCATGGAAGTTTTGGAAGTCCTTTTTCAAATTGGATACCATGGCTAAGAAATGAAATAGAAAGTAAAGAATTAGATGTGTATACTCCTGATATGCCATCGGGAGTAAAATATCAAAATTATGATAATTGGAATTGTTTGCTAAAAACCTATGTTGATGCAGGTATTATAAATGATAATACAGTTATAATTGCTCATTCAATTGCTCCTGTATTTATATGTAAATTTTTAGTAGAAAATAATATTAAAGTTAAAAGATTAATATTTGTTTGTGGATTTAATAATTATCTTGGTATAGATGAAGAATATGATACTGTTAATAGAAGTATGTATTTTAATAATTTAGAAGATACAAAGAAATATTGTGATGATATAATTTGTTTTTATTCTGATAATGATCCATATGTTAAGTATGATGTAGAAAAAGAATTTGCTGATTCATTAACTGATAAACAAATAGTAATTAGTAATGGTGGACATATAAATAGTGAAAGTGGATATACAGAGTTTAATGAGTTGTTAAAATATCTATAGGTAGATGATGATATGAATGATGGATATGTAAAAATGTGGGACAATTGGTCTAAAAGACGTAGTAGTATTCCTGTTTATGACTTATGGTTGGATGAATATAAAGATATTTTAGAAAAGAATAAATCTAATGAAATACTAGATTTAGGATGTGGAATAGGAGCAGATACTCTATATTTAATAGAAAGAGGATATAAAGTTTTATCATGTGATTTTTCTTTAGAAGCTTTAAAAAGTATAGAGAAAAATATTAATAATAGTAAAACGTTGTATTTAGATATGATGAAAGATTTTAATATGCGTGATAATTCTTATTCCTTAATTATTGCAGATTTATCATTACATTATTTTGACAATGAAACTACAATACATATAATGAGTGAAATAAAGAGAATATTAAAAGATGGCGGTATATTATTGGCAAGAGTTGCATCTGTTAATGATTTTAATTTTGGAGCAGGAAAAGGAGAAAAATTAGAAAATAATTATTACTTTGAAGGTGATTATACTAAGAGATTTTATGATTTAGAAGATGTAAATAGATATTTTAGTATAATAGGAAAGATAGATGTAAAAGAAGTACAAATGATTAGAGATGAAGAAGAGTATAGAAAACCGAAAGTTTTATATCAGGTAAAGGTAGAAAAGGAGTAGTTTATGAAAGAAATAAAAACAGTTGATTTATGGACTGAACAATATGAAAATCAATATGAGTGTTTTAATGGAGCTTTTGTTGATGGATTTTCTCTTGATAATATACCTTTTGATGAATATAAAATAATTAGAAATTGTAATTGCTTAATAGAAGTAGATAATCCTGATATTAAAATAAGTAATAAACATAATGCGATTGTTTTTTATAAGAATAAAGAAATTGTTAGATTAGTTGTTTTAAATAAAAAGACAGATATTGATAAATGTATTGAAGTAGCATTAAATCAATATTATGGAAAGATAATATTAAAGGATATATTTGAAAAGAATAATATTACTTTTACAGATATAGATATGCATGAAGAAGCAATATATAAAGATATAGAACCAGATAAGAAAGAAATAGATGTTGGATCATGTGATAGATGGAATCTTTTGTATAGTATGCTTAAAGGTAGTTATACAGAAAGTAATACTTCTTATGGTAATTTTGAAAGTGATAGATATGAATTTATTCCTGAATTGTATATAAAGTATGAGTTATTAACAAATACAGAGAAATTTATAATAGAACATAAATGTGCTTTTATTAATACAATAAAGACAAGATTAATTCCTATACAAGAAAATTCTTTATTAACAAGAAATAATAGAATTTAAAATAAATTATGTTATAATATTTTATGCAGTAGTGATTGGAATTTTTTTTCCTACTTTAACGAGTCGTTAAGGGACGATATTTATTTAAGAGATTGAATAGTAATATTCCAAGGGACTTATCTACACCTTGTGTAGGCGCTACGCGATGCTTCGCTTTAAGTCCATCTCCATATTACTATATCATTAGTACTGCATATATAAGGAGGTAGTAAAAATGTGGAAATACATTGGTTTAAAAGAATGTAATGAATTTTTACTATCTCTTAATTTATTTGATTGTAAAGATGAAAAGAAATATATAAGAACTCTTTATTCTATTAGTAATAATGTTGAAAATAATTATAAAAAATATAAGATAAAGAAAAGTAATGGCAAGTATAGAACTATATATGAACCTAGTTTGCTGTTAAAACATATTCAAAGACAGATATTAAATAATATATTAAATGATAGAATGATATCTAGTTATGCTAAAGCTTATCGCAGGGGGAGTTCTTTAAAAGATAATGCTATTGTACATCAAAATAAGAAGATTGTTTTAAAATTAGATATTAGTAGTTTTTTTGATAATATATCTTTTATAGATGTATATAATTCATGTTTTTCTATTGAATTTTTTCCTAAATCAGTAGGAATGTTATTAACAAGTTTATGTATATATAATGATTATTTGCCACAAGGAGCACCTACATCTGCTTTTATTTCTAACTTAGTGATGAGAAGTTTTGATGAGGAGATAGGTAGTTGGTGTAGTTTAAAGAATATTTCATATACTAGATATTCTGATGATATGACTTTTTCAGGAGATTTTGATTGTAAGGAAGTAATAAATAAAGTAAGGAAAATGTTAAGTATAAAAGGATTAGAATTAAATAAAGATAAAATTCATGTAATTAAAAACTCTTCTTGTCAAAAAGTAACTGGTATAGTTGTTAATAATAAAGTACAGGTATGTTCTAATTATAGAAAAAGTATAAGACAGGAAATATATTATATTAAAAAGTATGGGTTAGAATCACATAAGAAATATAGAAATATTTTAAGTAGTAATAGAAAATATCTTAATA
>DEUO01000133.1:6646-9533 GCA_002362595.1 Caryophanales bacterium UBA3260 | reverse complement strand
GAATAATAAAAAGATTAAGAAAAGTATAGATTATTGTAATAAAGAAAATATTCCATTTGTTATTATCTTAGGTGAAGATGAAATAAATAATAAAGTATTTAAGATAAAAGATATGTTTAATAAATGTGAATATGAAGTATCTATTGATAATTTAACAAGTATTAAAGAAATAATTAAATAAAAATTAATATTTTATTGTATAATACTATGAATAGGTGATATTATGTCTAAATTATCAAATATTTTAACAATGATGGAACTTTTAAGTAGCGGCAAAAAATATAGTACCAAAGAACTATCTGAAACTCTTGAAGTATCAGAACGTATGATACGTTCTTATAAAGATGATATGGAAAAAGCTGGTATATATGTCGATACAATAATGGGTCCATATGGCGGATATGTTCTAAATCAATCTATAAGAATGCCAGTACGTAAATTTAGAAAGAAAGATTATGATCTATTAGACAAATATATCGAATTAGAAGATGATGAAAAAAGACGTAACGATCTATTATATCTTCAAGATAAAATAAAAGGTGTTTACAAAGGAAGTAAAGCTGAATCTAAAGAATTAAACTTAAAAGATGAAACATTAAACAAGTATAATTGTCTAACAAGAGCAATTAAAGAAAAAAGAAAAGTTAAAATATTATATTATTCATATGGTAAGGGGGAAAATGAAAGAATAATTTGTCCAGCAGAAATGTTCTTATTTCAAGATGGCTGGTATGTAGCAGCTTTCTGTTTATTAAAGAACGATATTAGACATTTTGAATTACGCCGTATTATAAAATATGAACTATTAAATGAAAACTTTTAAAAAAGATATTCTTATATTTTAGGAATATCTTTTTTCTTAAATAAAAAGGATTATTACATTTTAATAGAGAATATATATAGTGAAAGGAGGTAAAATAGCTAATCATAATTTCTATATTATCAAAAATATATAAAACATTTTATATATAGACGATATATTTCCTACTCAAGTGCTATATTGAACTCGAAAGGAAGTATTATATGAAACCAACTATGTATGATAATTTTAATTTATTAGAGAAAAGAGTAATAGATACTCTAACTAAATCAGATTTAGAAAGAATAAAAGAGGTCCTACAAAGAATAAAATCACCAACTATATGTACTGGTGTAGGAGGATCTAACGTTGTAAGTAATTTTGCTAGCAAAGTAATAAGTAGAAAAAACACTTGTATAGTAGAATCAATCGAACCTCGAAGTATTCTATATAAGGATTTAACTAATTATGATAATATTTTAGCTTGTAGTTATAGTGGCAGAAATTATGGTGTATCAACATCTTTTAATAACGATAAAGTTAAATATCTTTTATCATCTATTCCTAAAGAAGGAGTAAATAATATAACTTATGCATCTAGTATTCAAAAAGAAGATAGTTTTATATCTCTAGCAGCAACTTTAATGCCAATGAGTATTTTACTTGCTTACTATACAGATAATGATTTATCTGTTATTAGAGAAATATTATCTACTAAAAAAGATTACTTAGTAAATATATCTAAAATATATGAAGTATTATCAGGATATGATACAAGTACTGCATCTTTATTTCTAGAATCTACTTTAGTTGAATCAGGTATAGCAATACCAATTATACATGATAAATACGGATATTGTCATGGAAGAAGTACTACTTCTTATCATCAAGATTCATCAGCAGTTATATTTAATAAAGGAACAGAATTAGATAAATATTTAATGTCCTTATTATCTTCTTATTATAATCAAGTTATAAGTATAGATAGTAAATATAAAGATCCAATAATTGATGATTTTTATTTTACTTATCAATCAATGTTACTTGCTAAATCTATTGCATCAACTGCTAATAAGGATTTATCTCGCGTTGAATATTCCCCATTAGTTAAGAAATTATATCATTATAAAGGAGAAATGTAAAATGTCATTAATTTATGTTACAGGAAATAAAGGTAAATATATATCTGTTAAAGAAAAATTTGCTAAAGAAAAAATAGCTATTGATTTTTATTCATGTGATATAGATGAACCAGATATAAATGATATTGAAGTAATATCAAAATATAAAGTAGATTTTGCTTATAGTATATTAAAAAGTCCATGTTTTGTCATGGATACAGGATTTTATATTAAAGATTATCCAAATAACCCAGGATATCCAGGTGCTTTTGTAAAACGTAGTGGAATAAGTACAAATATTGATAAATTACTAGAAACTTTAAAAAACACTGATAATCGTGAGGCTTATTTCTTAGATTGTCTAACTTTCTTTGATGGTAATGAATATTATCGTTTTTATGGATTAAGTGAAGGAACTATTGCTAGAGAAAAAAGTGGTCAAAATACAGAAAAATCTTGGTCTCCGTTATGGTATGTGTTTATCCCTAAAAATCATGATAAAACATTAGCAGCTATGACTGATGAAGAAAGAGCTAATCGTAAAGATGGCCATACATCTCCTGTATTAGAATTTCTTAATTGGTACAAAAATGAATATTTAACCCAAAAAAAACTAATAAAAAAATCTTGATAAATACTATTATATTTTCCTTAAAAATGATAAAATATAAATATAGGAAAAGTGATGCGTATGAAAAGAAAATTAAAAGGAATAACTATTCCTTACCTATACTATAATAAAAAAGGAAATTATACATGTTATATATATAAAGATAAAGAATACACAGACTTAAATAAGTTATTTAATGATTTCATCGGTTTATATCTTACATATCATTTTGAAGTAAAAAAAGAAGTAAAAGAAGTTCATAATTTAAGTGATGTCTTATATGATTTATTAAAGAATAAAGAAAATTTTAAAATACCTAAGAAATATAAAGAAGAGTATAGTGAAAAAGAATATATA
>DEUO01000133.1:0-6365 GCA_002362595.1 Caryophanales bacterium UBA3260 | reverse complement strand
ATTATGAATTTGAAAGAAAAACTAGTTAATAATGAATTAAAAATAGGATATAATCAAGAAAGAGAATATCATTTTGATATAAGTCATATTAAAGAATATAAATTATATAAGTTTACTAAAGCAATATATAATAAATATAAAGATTTAATAATTCCTAAATTAGTCTTTTCTGAAGATTATAAGCATAATTATTATGTTGTTGCAGGTTCTGCTTATGAATCAATATACCATGCTTTAGATGAAGTATTTGATGATAATTTATACTATGAATTTGGTGGTAATAAAAGAAATAATAATCGTAGTCATTCCCATTGTCATAGTTTTGAAGACTTAATAAATTTAATATTTGCTAATTCAAATAAATTTAAAATACATATTCATCAACAACAATATTATAGTAAACAAGAATTAGATTTCTTAAATGCTTTAGCTACTAAATTAAAAAAAATGAACTTTCATAGTATAGAAAAAGAATATGATAGCCTAGATTCAGAAGAATACATTTATTTAAAAGAAAATAAAAAAATATTTAGTCTTATTTTATATAATATAAGATATTATAAAGAAGAGAAAAAATATCAAAAAGACATTTTAAAAAGTCATAAGATATAAAACTCTTCTTTTTTGTCAGAATATGACCAAAAATTGACAAATTATGCATTATATTATAAAATTCTTAACAAGAAGAGGGGGCCTATATGAATACAGAAGAAATTGCTAGATTTCTTGCACTGTTCAATACTAGTTCATATAATAGAAGCCAAATAGGTAATAATAAACAATTGGTAACATCTATTGTTGAATATTTAAGTAAACTAAACATTTCATTAGCAAATATCGAACTATTATTAAGTCAAATAGCTTACTTAAATAAAGATAGAATAAATATCCCTTTATTCTTAGAATTATTAAATAAGTCATATAGTTATACAAATATTTATAGTATGAATGATGTAGTAAAAACAGTAATAGAAGTTCATAATATATATTATAAAAGTTCCAAAGAAATAACTTTAGAAAAATATATCCATGATACAACAGAAGAAAGACTTAAATCATTATTTTTAAATCGTAATACCAATTATATAGAAAAAGACTTTAGTAGTGAAGAAATAAGTGAATTTATATGTGATTTAAAATTAGCTTCAGCTATTATATTAGAATCAAAAGAATACAAAGAATTTATTAGTTATATTAATGAATTTAGTAAATATCAAAAAGATTATTCGCCTATTATTAACTTCCAAACATATCGTAAAATTAGAAATTCTTTAAAAGGTAAATCTAAACTATTCTGGGACATATATTTTGGTAATGAATATATAATAGCTTTATCTAAAAATAACATAGAAATAAGAAGTATATATAAAGAAAACGTTTATGATTATAATGTTATTAATCAAGTAAATAAATGTGAACAGCTAGATTTATTCTCATATCAGAATGTTGAGGAAAGAAAAGAAATAAAACCAGAACAAAACATAAAATCTTTCCAAATATGTACAGTATATAATTGTAGTACTATTCCAACATTTGCTGAAGAATCTGAAATGGTAAATTATTTTCAAAATAAAAATAATTTACCAGTCATATTACCAAAACTAAAAAATAATGATAGTAACTATATTTACGAATAATTAAGAAAAGATTAACTCTTTTCTTTTTTTATGTATTATTTGTGGTAAAATATAATTAGGATGTGATTGAATGAATAGAGAGTTAATTAATAAATTAATCGAAGAAGCTCAAGAAATAGCCAATCGCAACTTTTGCTGTTCACACTCTGGATATACTGTTGGGGCAGCTTTATTAACAAGTGAAGGAAAAGTATATAAAGGATTTAATATTGAAAATGATGGTATTCAGTCAATATGTGCCGAAAGAGTAGCTTTTGCTAAAGCTCTTTCAGAAGATAACCATAAATTTTCATGTATAGTTGTTGTAGGAAAAAAACTTGTTGATAAAGACTTTGCTAAAACATTACCATGTGGTTATTGCCGTCAATTCATGAGTGAATATGTAGGAAAAGATTTTATGATTTTTACATATGATAGCATCGAAGATAAAATATATAGTTATAGTATCGGCGAATTATTGCCAGAAAGTTTTAGATTATAAGGAGGATACAATGGAACATAAAGATAAATTATATCATATTGGTTTAAACAAAGAATTAGTAGAAAATGCTAAATATGCAATACTACCAGGAGACCCAGGAAGAGTAGCAAAAATTGCTAACAAAATGAAAAATCCTAAAAAACTTGCTGTAAATAGAGAATATACAAGTTATTTAGGAGAAATAGAAGGCGAAAAAGTTCTAGTTATGTCTACTGGAATGGGTGGACCATCAACAGCTATAGCTGTTGAAGAGCTATCATTAATTGGTATTGAAAACTTAATAAGAGTAGGTACAAGTGGAGCAATGCAACTAAATATTAATGCTGGTGATATTGTAATTGCTACATCTGCTATTCGTCAAGAAGGAACTAGCAAAGAATATGTACCTATTGAATATCCAGCAGTAGCTGATTTTGAATTAACAAATGCCTTAAAACAGGCTGCCGATGAACTTGGATATACCAATCATCTAGGAACAGTTCATTGTAAAGATTCGTTTTATGGTCAACATTCTCCAGAAAAAATGCCTGTTAGTTATGAACTAGAAAATAAATGGAATGCTTGGATAAAAGCCGGTGCATTATGTAGCGAAATGGAAACAGCTTCATTATACATAGTTTCATCTGTTCTAAAAATAAAAGCAGCAGCAGTTCTTTCCGTAATATGGAATCAAGAACAAGAAAAAAGAGGAATAAGTAATAAAACAGACTTCGATGTAGACAAAGAAATAAATGTTGCGATTAGAGCTATAGAAAACATGATAAAAGAGAGTAAAAAAAATGAAAAATCTTAAAAAACACTTCAAAGAAAATTCTCTTATCTATTTAGTGTTAATTACATGTGCTATTATAATTTTCATAATATACAACGTTAATAAAAGTCCCATCATAGAAGAATCAAAACCAATAGACAAATCATTATTTCACCTTGTAACTTTAGAAGAAACATTAGAACTGTTTGAAAAAAATGGCAGTTACTATTTAGTAATGGGTGTAGATGATTGCCAAGCTACAAAATCTTATTCTGAATTTTTAAAATTTGAACTAGTAAATATGAATTTCCCCGTTTATTATCTTGACTTAAATACTATTTCTAAAGATAACATTGAAAATTATAATAAACTTGTTGAAAAACTTAATCTTTCTTACTCTTTCCAAGATAAAGAAGGAACTTTTGGCGAATTTATAGGAAATACCCCTATGACAGCAATAATCTCAAACAAAAAACAAATATATGGTTTTATAGGAAGTCTTAACGATAAAGCTATAGAATCACTAGTATCTAAATATAAATTATCAGAAAAGGAAGAATAATATGAATAATAAAATTTTATCTAATGCCTTTAACTGGCTTTGCATAGGTTTACTTATATGTTTCATAACATCATATGTTACAACTTTAAATGAAACAATATTTCACCTAGTATACTTATCATTTAACGGTTTAAGCTATTTAATATATCTTATAGCAGAATTAATTCTAGCAGTTGTTCTTGTAATAAGAATAAGAAAAATGTCTAACACAACAGCAAAAATATTGTATATAGCATATACTTTATTAACAGGTCTTAGCTTAGGCGGAATTTTCTTAATATATACTGGTTCATCAATAGCATTTATCTTCTTAGTAACATCAATATTATTTGGTATATTTGCTATTATAGGTAAAAAAACTAAAATAGATTTATCAAAATGGTCAACATATTTACTTATAGCTTTAATATCTATAGTCATTCTAGAAATAATTAACCTTATATTACTTAATAATACACTTAATATGATAGTATGTAGTGTAGGAATTATTATATTCTGTATTTATATCGCATATGATATTCAACTTGCTTTAAATGTAGACTTTTTATCAGATACTGAAAACAAAGGAATATATATTGCATTTCAATTATTTGTTGACTTTGTAAATTTATTTATGGACTTATTATCATTATTTGGTAAAGAAAAAAATTAATTTAAAAATCTATAGTTTTCACGAATTATAGATTTTTTCTTTTCTCTTGATGTATAATAAAAAAGGTGATTATTATGAAAAGAGTTTTACTTGGAATGTCTGGAGGAGTAGATTCTTCAGTAGCGGCTTATTTACTAAGAAAAGAAGGATATGAAGTAGTAGGAGTAACTATGTATTTAGTAAATAAAGAAGACGATACTTCAATTGATGATGCTAAAAAAATAGCCAAAATGCTAAATATAGAACATCATGTCATTGACTATCGTGATTTTTTTAAAGAAACTATTATAAAAAATTTTATAACCTCATATCAAAATACTCAAACTCCTAATCCATGTATTTTATGTAATAAAAAACTAAAATTTGGTTTATTATGGGAAAAAGCCAAAGAATTAAATTGCGAATACATAGCAACCGGACACTATGCTCAAATAAAAGATAATAAAATATACAGAATACCATCTTATAAAGATCAAACATACTTCTTATATAGTATAAACAAAGAAGTATTACCTCACATTATATTTCCTTTATCTTCTTTTAGCAATAAAGAAGATATAAGAAAAATAGCAGAAGAAAATAATTTAATAACAGCTCATAAAAAAGATAGCCAAGACATCTGTTTTATTCCAGACAAATATACTGACTTTTTAGAACAAAATATTAAATCTTTACCTAAAAAAGGCAAGTTTATTTATCATAATGATGAACTAGGTGAACATAAAGGTCTAATATATTATACAATCGGTCAAAGAAAAGGTTTAGGTATAAGCTATAGTAAACCATTATATGTAATTTCTTTAGATAAAGAAAAAAATCAAGTTATTTTAGGCGACGAAAACGAATTATATAGTAGTGAAGTACTAATAACTAATACTAATTTATTAGTAGATAAGTTACCTAATAAATGTTTAGGTAAAATAAGATATAAAAGTGAATTATCTCCTTGTACAGTAACAGTTATAGATGATAATAATATAAAAGTGGTATTTGATAAACCTGTCAAAAGTGTAACGCCAGGACAATCTTTAGTATTATATGATGATTATCTATTATTAGGTGGAGGCATTATAACTAAATAATAAAATAATATTGTCAAAAAACTAAAATAATGTTAGAATAATAATGCAATTAAGCATTATTATGGTCTGTTGGTGAAGTGGTTTAACACATAACCCTCTCAAGGTTACATCCATGGGTCCGAATCCCATACAGATCACCAAATTTACTAATTAAGTCCAGTATTTATGGACTTTTTTTAGTACTTAAAATAACTTTGAAACCTAAAAAATGTGACTATAATAAAAAGAATAACTTTATGTTATGCCTCCATAAAATAACAATAGATATTTATCTAGTCATTTTATTTATCTTTGCATCTCTCGTAAAAAGTGTTATTATAAATATTAATTAAGTAGGTAGGTGTAATAATGAATGAAACTGAAAAAAATGTAACAGCTAAATTATATTATATTAACAAAGATGTAATATCTTCTGTTAAAAAGAAATTTATAGCTTTAGACTTTGAAACAACAGGAATAGATAGCAGAGTAGATAGAGTAGTTGAAATAGGAGCTGTTATTTACGAAAATGGTAAAATAATTAAAACATTTGATAAGTTAGTAAATCCCAACAAACTAATATCTCCTGAAGCCAGTAAAGTAAGTAAAATAACAAATGAAATGATAGAAAATTCTCCAAGTGAAACAGATTTGTATCCAGAATTTATAGAATTTCTTGGCAATGCTCTAAACGGCGAAATATATATATGTGCTCATAATGCCCGTTTTGAAATCGGTTTTATCACTGAAACATTAAATCGTTTAGGATATAAAGGCTCATTTAAATTCTTAGATACTTTATATATATCTAAAATACTAATAACTGGTTTAAAAGATTATAAACAAGACACAGTTGCTAGTCATTTTAATATTGTTAATCGTCAATCTCATCGTGCTTGTACTGATGCCGAAACATGTGGTAACATTCTTCTAGAACTAATAAAAATAGCAGAAAATAAATAAAAAAAATTTAAATATTTTCTTAAAAATAGTATTATATATTCAAAGGATTGATTAAATGATAGAAAAACTAAAATCAAGTGCCATATTTATATGACATCTTTTAAAAAATGAAAAGAATATTGCTATTTTTCTTAATATTAATAACTATAATCTTAACATATAATTACATAAATAATCCTTTTATATCATTAACTATTCTTGATAATAAAATATCTCCTAAAACTAAGACTATTTTTAAGAAAATATTTAAATTTTTTT
>DEUO01000117.1:3107-3615 GCA_002362595.1 Caryophanales bacterium UBA3260 | reverse complement strand
TATTTATATGATATTATAATAATAGATAATGAAAGGAGTAGTTAATATGAATAAAAAAAATAATAGTATTCTTGAAAAGAAACTAGCTGAAAACCAACGTATCAGAGTAGCTGGTAAAAAATTTCATATTCCTAAATCTATTCCTACTAGTATATTTAATTTTATCTTATCTATTATATTACTACCTATAGTATTATATTTAACATTTATCTTAATAGATTACATAGCAGATTTAGTTATTTGGTATCTTAAAGATACATCATCTAATCTTATCTATTACTTAATATCTGGAACTATTGTATCTTGGTTATTCTGCTTATTCCATATGGTATTTAAAAAAGGTGAAGTACTAGAATCAATTCTTAATTGTTTAGAAAATATGTCTATCTTAACATATTCTGTAATATATATAGTAATGCTTATATTTGATATCATAGATAATGGTCTTACTTTTAAATTTGCTTCATTATTTAGATTCCTTATGAATTCATTTATATCTATCTTTTCA
>DEUO01000117.1:0-2903 GCA_002362595.1 Caryophanales bacterium UBA3260 | reverse complement strand
AATTCATTTATATCTATCTTTTCAGCATTAGCATGGACAACTATATCTACTATTATAGGTATGATAGTAGTAATATTATTATCTATATTATTACGTAGTATATTTAAAAGAATGATATTATATGTAGAACTCTTAAAAGCTCGTAAAAGTCGTTGCTATAAAGCTATTTGTTACTTAATAAAAGATTATGACTTTGATCAATCAGTATCTCTTGATTACATCTATATTACTAATGATCGTATAAATGTAGTAGATGAAGATGGCGAAACACAAGAAATAATCTTTGAAACACATACACTTCCTAATCTAACAGAATATGGTATAGCAGCTATGGCTTGTTTATTAAAACTAAGTCATCCATTCTTCCGTATTAAAAGTGAAATATTAGGTCTTACATTAATTAATACTGCTTTAGAAAAAGAGATATTTGACGAAAGAACAGTTGAAATAAAATTAGAAGATGTAGAAAAACTAACAGATACATTTATTACAAATAAAAAAGAAAATAACAAAAAAGAAAAGAAGCCTAAAAAAGATAAAAAACAAAAGAAAACCAAAAAATAAATCCTTTCTCACCGAAAGGATTTTTTACTTATCAATATTATCTCATTTATATTTAATGACATTTAATATATTAGGTGTTATATTATAAGTAGAAGAAATAATAAAAGTGAGGAATATATATGTTAAAAAAAGATTGCCTAAAGGTATCAAAATTATTCTTAAAAAGAAGAACTAAAAAAATAATAATATACTCAATTGCTTTAGCTATATGTTGCATATTAGGACTAGTTTCTTTAACATTTAATCATAACCTAGATCGTTTACTTAGTCACTATAATCATCATCCAGAATTAAACATGATTATAGCATGGCCCAAGATGTTAGAAGAACAACATAAACAAGTTATATATTATGATGAAAGCATCGAAGAAATATTGTCGATGAATCATACGATTGATGCCTTTATAGGTGACTATTATTCCTTTGTTGGGGAAGTAACAAACTTAATAAATGAAAATGTAGATGGAAAAATAACAGTAAATCGTGCTACAGAAAAAAATCATCCAGAAATACTATATGGAAGATCATTTAAAGATGGCGAAACTGATGTTGCTATCTGCCCAGTTAATTTTTACCCACATTCAGATGAATCTACGATTAATAAAAAATATGTACTTAATGGTAAAAAACTACTAGGTGAAAAACTTGAAATGACTTTTGATGTAAGCGGTAGTTTTAACAATAGTTTTAACAAAGATAACAAAGAAAGTAAAATAAAATATGTTACAAAAGAATTTGAAGTTGTCGGTTTATACAATCCAGCACCAAGCGGCGAAACCATAAATACTTGTTATATATCTGCCGATGATTTAATAGATATAATTGATTTATGGTCTCCTCCATCTGATAGAGCTCAAGAATCAGATGCTAATATTCCAATGTTTTCAACGTCTCCATTATATGTTGTAGTTGACGAATTAAGTAATAAAGAATCAGTAGAAAAAGAAATAGAAGAACACGGATTTAAAGTAAGTAAAGATGGTGCAGAAATTTCTTGGGACGAAGTCCTTAAAATAAAATTAATTATTGCTGGTATACTTGCCTTCTCAGTTATAGTATCTATATTTACTACACATAGTTATTTAAAAATGAAATTGAACGAAGATAATGAAAATATTGCTGTTTTAAAAATATCAGGATTTACTAAAAAAGAAATATCTAATATCTACTCATTAGAAACATTTATTCAAAACTTAGAAATATATATAGCTATTACTATTTTATTACTTATTTTTCTAATTTTTGCTATTAATTATATCCCTACAATTACTGGATTTCATTACTTAATAGGTGGAATTAAAATAGGCATATTACCTATTCTTATTACTTTTATTATATATGTAATTCTTCCTACATTAAAAACAAGAAATATAATTAATAAAAAATATAATACAAATACTTCGTTGTTAATAAATAACAAAGAATAAATAGTAAGGAGTTAATATATATGAAAAATAAAAGTAAAACTATAATAGAATTAAATAATATAAGTAAGCAATTTAAAAATAAGAATAAAGATAAAGAAGATTTACAAATATTAAAAGATATAAATATAGATTTTCAAGAAGGAAAACTATATGCGATAATGGGACATTCTGGTAGTGGTAAATCAACCCTAATAAATATATTAGGATTAGTAGAAGAACCAACAGCAGGAACATATAAATTACTTAATGAAGATGTCTCAAATTTAAATGATGATGACCTATCAAGATTAAGAATGAAGAATGTTGGTTTTGTCTTTCAAGAATTTCATTTAAATCATCTCCTAAATGCGATAGAAAATGTAATGCTTCCTACAGTAATTAACAAAGATATCAAACCAGAAGATAGAAAAAATACTGCTGAATCTTTGCTAAAAAAAGTAGGTCTAGAAGACAGAATTGATCACTTCCCAAAAGAATTATCTGGAGGAGAACAACAACGTGTTGCTATTGCCCGTGCCCTAGTAAATAATCCTAAAGTAATTCTAGCTGATGAACCAACTGGTAATCTTGATGAAACTACTGAAGAAGAAATATTTAAATTATTAAGAAAAATGGCCGATGAAGGCAAATGTGTAATAGTAGTAAGTCATAGCAAAGAAATAAAAAAATATGCAGATAAAGTATATAAAATAAAAAATAAAAAAATAGAAGAAGATAAATAATATGATAGAAATAAAAAGCTTTTTTAGAGCTAAATCAACTAAAATATATTTATCTTTATTTACTATAATGTTACTAATAATATCTATACTATTTAATATAAGAGATTATTATAAAACAATAATAACAAAATCATATCAAGATAATTCGTACTATACTATAGTAATGAATAAAGATAAATATATTTTAGTT
>DEUO01000174.1:12542-13802 GCA_002362595.1 Caryophanales bacterium UBA3260 | reverse complement strand
TTGTTATAATATATATAATAAAAGGGTGAATTAAATGAATCAAAAGAAAAGAAGCATAATTATTATTCTTATATTATTAATTCTAATAACATCTTTAAGTATTATAGGTGTCTTTTTTAATAGTACATCTAGTAATAATCTTACTATTGGTATTAGTGATTACCATATCTTTAATGATAAAACAGTTGTATACACCCTAAATGACTTATACTTTGTAAAGAATAGTTATGGTGCAATAGAAGCTATCGATTCTTCTAATAATAAATATTTTGAAGTAAAAGGAATTTTAAATAATGTATCTAAAACAAAAAATGGTTACATTGTCTATTCTAGCGGGCAAAATATTCTTCTTAAATCAGATTATCAAGTATTATATAGAACAACAAATGATTTAATTGAAATAAAAGATGATATAACTAGTAAATCTTATTATTATGAAACAGGAGAAGATAAAAATATATTATATGATAGTAATCTAAATGAAGTATTAAATCTATCTATTAATAACAATGAACAAATAAATATATTATACATAGTAGCTAATAAAGTATATACCGATAGTAATAGTATAATTGATATTCAAACTAAAAAAGTAATAGATAATTATGATGAAATAATACATATATCATCAGATTATTATCTTATCAAGAATAAAACTCAAATTCTTCTTGTTAATAAAAAAGATAATACTTTAATAAATATCAATTCATATTACAAGAAAAATAATCGTTATATTTTATCTTCCAGCGATAAAACTATTATAATAGGTGAAAATAATCGTTTATTTGATGATATAAATAAGATATATTTAAATAATGATTACTATCTTGATGATACAACATGTGATACTGGTTTTATTTTAAAAAATAAAGATAATTCAAGTATTTATAATGAATGTTCTTTATCTTATGATATTTCTCAAATAAAAAATAATGTTTTAATAGTAGAAAAACTAAATGATAAATATATTCTAGTTATTGATAACAAACCAACTAATGAATATGATTATATGAAAATAGAAGGAGATTATATCTATGCTGAAGGCTCTTCTAATAAAGTATATGATTTAAAAGGATTTACTGTTTTAGAAGATTATAAAAATATTATCGACTTTACATATATTAATAACAACCAATATATAGCTTATAACCAAGGAGATAATATTAAACTATTAGATAATGAATTAAAATTAATTGAAACTTATGATGAATTTAACTGCGATAATAATATTTGTATAACAAGTAAAAATAATAAATATGG
>DEUO01000174.1:0-12262 GCA_002362595.1 Caryophanales bacterium UBA3260 | reverse complement strand
AAAAATAATAAATATGGTTTATACTTTAATGGTAAACAACAAATAGATAACAAATATCTAAAAATAGAAAAAAATAAATCTAATTATGTTCTAAGTTCACTATCTTTTGATGCTATATTAGAATTTAATAATGTAAAACAAAATAAAAGTCTAGATTACTTAGATGAACTAGATGCTAATTACTATAAAGACATAAATATAGATGATATTATATATAAATATAATCTAGAAACAATTAGAGAAGACATAAATAAAAATCAAGAATTCTTTAAAAAATACGCATATATTGCAGAACATAATAATAAAATTAATAACTATAAAGATAAAGTATATACTTTTTATAAAGCAATTATCGAAAATATAAATTATATTAATGAAGATAAATTATTATATGGCTTAAAAGAATTAGGTATTGAAAATGAAAAGAATTTATCAATATATGGTGCAGCAGGAATATATACTGACAATGATAAAAAAATAGCAATCAGAACTGATCAAATAAAACCATCAGTTTATTACCATGAATTATATCATTTTCTAGACTTTAATAGTAATTATCCCAAAATAAATAATAGATACATATGTAATAATGCATTATACAAAGAAGATGAATATCAGTATTTAAATAATTATGAAAAAAATAAATGTTATACATATATTACTCCTAAAACAACTTTTATTACTGAAGCAGGAGCAGAAATATATTCTACTGATTACTTTATTGAAGATGGCGTAACAACAGCTTATCCACTAGGAACTTACGTATATGAAGTATTAAACTATATCTTTAGTAATAGTACTATGAAATTAATATTTTATACTAATAACTCTTCTGATGCATTTTTTCATCTTTTAGTTGAAGATTTAAAAATGCCTATAATAGATTATGAAAATATGGTTAATATCTTTAATAAACTAACTACTATATCTTCTATGAATGATACTAATATACTTAATGAAGCTAAAGAATGGTTAATATATTTATATAAACTAAAAAATCCTACCTCTAATTATCAAAATGATAAAGAATTCTTATATTATTTAAGATATAGTAAAGGCAGTGATAATTATCTTGATTCTTATAAAAAAATCCTCCATAATATAAATGAATCAATACTAATAAATATATATGGTAGTAGAAAAGGCTATAATATTAAAGAATTTAAAGTAAAAGATGAAGGAACATATATTTATATTAGCGTATTAGATAGTAATTATAGTATAATAGATTATATAAGAGTATTATATGATTTTAAGAATAATAAAATAATTGAATATAAAAGAATAGAAGGTGCTTAATATGGCAGAATTTGGTAGTCATTTTAAATTTGAATATAAAGATTTAGTAAGTAAACCTCAAACAGTCTTTAAAGGACAATTCTATCGTATAACAGTTCTTAGCGATTTATTAGTTCGTTTAGAATTTAGTGAAGAAGGTTACTTTGAAGACCGACCAACAGAATTAGTAAAGTTTAGAAATTTTCCTATTCCTCAAATGAAAGTAGATCAAAATGAGAAAATATTAGACATAACAACTAAATATTTTAATTTAAGGTACGAAAAAGAAAAAGGTTTTAATAGTAATAAATATGCACCAGAAAATATTTTAAAAATTCGTTTATTAGATGCTCCATCAAGTAAAGAATGGTATTATGGTCATCCTGAAGCAAGAAATTATAGTGGAATAGTTACTAATCTTGATAAAACAATTGATCCGTTTATTGAAGAAGCTAACGTTAAAGATTTAAAACATGTAAAACGTCAAATAGAAAATATGCTTGAAAATAAAAGAAGAGGCTTATATTCAAGTGATGGGTTTGCATCACTTGATGATAGTAATTCTAATTTTATTGCTGAAGATGGTTCAATAATCCTTAATAACCGTAAAAGAATAGATATATATGTTTTTATGTATAATCGTGATTTCGGTAATTGTCTTCAAAATTACTTTATGTTAACAGGAATGCCTCCATTAATTCCAAGATATGCATTAGGAATATGGTGGAATAAAAATGATTTCTACTATTTTAGTGATGTTCAAAAATTATTAAATGATTTTAATAAAAATAAAATACCTATAAGTATCTTACTATTAGGTGATAACTGGCATATGAAAGACAAAAATAATCTATCTCGTTTTAATTCGGGTTTTACTTTTAATCGCGAATTATTCTATAAACCAGAAGAATTTACTAAATATATGCATGAACGTGGAGTTCGTGTAGGTGTTAGTCTTGATCCAAGTGAAGGTATCCATCCTCACGAACCAAAATATGATGAAGTCGCTAAATCCATTGGTTCATCAGATAAACAAATTCTTCCATTTAATGTCTTTGACCGCGAACTTATTTCATCGTATCTTACATCTCTAATCGATCCATTATATAGTCTAGGCGTTGATTTCTTTTGGATTAATTATCGTAAACTAAAAGATAAATCTACTAATGATGCTCTAAACTATTATCATTTTAATGATTACAAAAAAATGGAAGGACTAAGACCAATGATTTTAAGCCGTGCTTCAAGTTATGCCCCTCATTTATATCCTGTTCATTATAGTGGTGAAACACCAGTTAGCTGGAATACATTAAGAGTATTGCCTTACTTTAATAGTACTTCATCTAATTTAGGTTTATCATGGTGGAGCCATGATATTGGTGGGTATAAAGATGGAATAGAAGAAGCAGAACTATATGTAAGATATGTTCAATATGGTACTTTTAGTCCAATCTTCCGCTTCAGTGCTAAATATGGAAAATATTATAAAAGAGAACCATGGAAGTGGGATGTTAAAACACTTAATATTGTTAGATCATATTGCCAACTAAGACATCGCTTAATTCCTTATCTATATAGCGAAGCATATAAATATCACAAAATAGGATTACCTATTATCCAGCCATTATATTATCAATATCCAGAAGTATATGATGAATTAGATTATAAAAATGAATATTACTATGGCTCAGAATTATTTGTAGCCCCTATAACAAAGAAAAAAGATCCTGTTATGGATCGTTCAGTTGAAAAAATATTTTTGCCAAAAGGTACATGGTATGACTTTAAAACTGGTAAGAAATACTTAGGTAATAAACGTTATATCTTATTCTATAAAGATGAAGATTACCCCGTATTTGCTCGTGACGGATCCATCGTTTGTCTTGCTGATTTAGAAAAAAATATGAACGTAACTAACTGCCCAGAAACAATGGAAATCCATATCTTCCCAGGTAAAAGTAATCAATATAATCTTTATGAAGATGATGGATTTAGTAATTTATATAATGAAGGTTATTATCTATTAACACGTGTAGATTATAACTATATGTCCAATAACTATACACTAATAATAAGGCCAGTAGAAGGAAAAACAGGTATTGTACCAGCTAAAAGAACATATCGTATAAGATTTAGAAATACTAGAGAAGCAAACGATGTCATTGTATATATAGATAACGATAAAATAGCATTTGATGCTTATGTAGATGATACTGACTTTATTGTTGAAGTCCAAGATGTTCCAACTACCAAACAACTTACTATTAATTGTAAGGGTAAAGATATTGAAATAGATGCTGTTCGTTTAATAAATGAAGATATCGATTCTATCATATCTGATCTACAAATAAAAACAGTATTAAAAGAAGAAATAAGTAAAATAGTCTTCTCAAATAATAGCTTAGAAAGAAAAAGAGTAGATATTAGACAACTAGCTAAAAAAGGCTTAGATAGAACTTTTGTAAATATGTTCAATAAACTTCTAGAATATGTTGATCAAATTTAACAAAATTTGCATAACAATAAAATAATTTGTATAATAAAACTAGTAAGGGGATGATTTAAATGCCAAGACCACCATTTCCAATGGGACCAAGAGGACCAAGATTCAATCGACCATTTCCACACTTCGATTACAATATTCCTTCCGCTCCAAGACATAATGATTTACCAGGAGGAACATCAATCGTTTCTACTTTCACATCAATGCAAATTGATACTGCTCAAGTATTTCATCGTGCCATAAAAAGAAAAGGCAAAGTAGGTGGAATATTAACAGGATTTAGAATAATTCTTTCTGGTGGATTAAGAAATCAAATATTTCAAGGACGTATGCAAACTATAGAAATGCAACTTGAGGAAAATCGTCTTACAGAAAATCAGGCAAAGAAAAGAAAAATTGATGCAGCCAAAAAATATAATAGATACTTATTAAAAACAGGTTATATAACACATGAAGAATATGTATATGGAATGGAAAAATTTGCTGATAAAATAGGTGTAAAATATATTGATGACACAGAAGAAAGAACACATACAAGATAGCCTTGATTTTAATAAAAAAATAAATTATAATAATTATGAACTTATATCAAGAGATTCTCTACTAATAGATGATATTTATAATAGATATCTTATCTTAAAAGAAAGATTAATAGATAAATTACTTAAAGAAATAGATAATAAAGTATATTCTTGTTCTAAATGTCAAAACTTAGTAGAGAAATTCCAAAGTTCTAGTACTGTTTATTTAGGTAAAGATAACTCTATCGTTTTAATTGGTGAAGCTCCTGCTAATAATGGCTGGCGTAAAAGCAATAAAGTATGGTGTAATATAAATGGTAAAGTATTACCTAGCGGTATAATTTTACAAAAACTATTTAATATTATAAATAGAGATATTTTTGAAACTACATTTATTGAATCTGTTAAATGCTATCCTCTAGAAAGAAAAAATCTAAAAGTATGTTCTATCAATTGCCGCTCACTTATGTTAGAACAATTAAGTATATTAAAACCTAAACTAATCATTACATTAGGTGAATTCCCAACTAGAAATCTTTTGAATTTTAAATTTTCCAAATTCTCTGATGTAGTAGGAAATATATATGAAGTAGATGGTTATAAAATACTACCTATCTATCATCCTAGTCCTATCTCTCCTAAAAGCTATAAAGATAATGTACCAATATTTGAAAAACTAAATTTGACTTTATAATAAAATAATAAGATAATTAATGAATTAAAGGAAGTTGATTTTATGAAAAAGAAAGTTCTATTACTTGATATTGATGAAGTATTCTGCTTTAGTGGTTTCTTAGAAGCAGTAAATGAATATTTAAATACAAGCTATGTTATTGATGATTTCACAAGTTATTACATAGATGAAGCTGCAATCCCTAAAGAGAGAATGCCTGATTTTAACGAATTTATAAAAGGAAGAAATCTTTATGCTAATCCGTTTATATTACCAGGTGCAATAGAATCTATTAAATTACTAAGCGAAGAATATGATATATATGTATGTTCTTCATGTGTTAATCCCTTTGATATAGAAGGTTCGGGTAAAATATTTGCTGATAAATATAATATGTTATTAAAATATCTCCCATTTATAGATCCTAGTCATTTCATCTTTACTGGCGCAAAACACATGTTTAAAGCAGATGTTCAAATCGATGATAGATTATCAAACTTAGATAACGATATTACAACAAAAATATTATTCCCATCTTATCATAATAAAAATATTACTCCAGAAGAACTTGAATCTAGAGGAGCAATCAGAGCAGGATATGACTGGCGTGAAGGATGGAGTAACGTTTTAAGTATTCTCTTAAAAAAAGAAGATGTTGTTAAACTAAAATTAAACAAAGAAAATTGATAATGATTTTCTTTTTTTATGTTATACTAATTCCCAAGAAAAACTCTACAAAATGTAGATAAAATATAATGAATTATTATGCTACAATCAAGTTGGTGGTGCAATATGAATATAGGAAAGAAAATATCTAAATATCGTAAGAATAAAAAGTGGACACAAGCTGAATTAGCTAGTAAATTATATGTAACAGATAAAGCAATATCTAGTTGGGAATCATCAAGGACAACTCCTGATTTAGAATCTATTATACGTATGAGTGAACTATTTACTTGTAACATTACTGATTTAATATGTGATGAAGTATCTAAACTTAATTTAGAAACAGAAATAAAAATAAGACTAACAAAAGATGAGTATCTAAGACTAAATGACTTCTTAAGTACTAATTCTAAAATGATTAATGAAACAAGACAAGTAGATACTTATTATCAACCTATACATCGTCCATTCTTAGTAGGAGATGAATCAAATGTAACAGAATGGTTAAGAATAGGTTTACGTGGTAATAAGAAAATAATCAACTATAAAAAATGGTATGATAATAAGTATTGTGATGAATATGAAGTAGAAATAAATGATGAAGAAAACATGGATAAAATATTTAATATAATAGGTTTAAAGCAAATAGCAGTAGTAGATAAACAAAGAAAGACTTACCTTTATTTAGATAAATATGAAATAGCTCTCGATTATGTTGAAAAGTTGGGGTATTTTGTTGAAATAGAAGTTAAAAAATATAATACTTCAGCATTAGAAGAATATGAACAATTATTAAGAGTAGCTAAAAGCTTAAATATAAATTTAAATAATATAGATAAAAGAGGTTACCCATATCATATTATCTATAACTCCTTAAAAGATATAAACTAAGTTATATCTTTTTCTTTACATTATTTATCTATTAATTGCATCATATTTATAAATATTATGATATATTAATTTTAAGAATAGGTGATATATATGGGAATTCTTTATCATGGTAGTTCAACTCCAAATCTAAAAACTTTAACCCCTCATCGTAGTACTCACGGAACATATGTTTATGCAACAAATGAAAAATCTTTTGCAATAATATTTTCTTCAACAGGTGGTGACGATCAAGTACTAACTATCTATCGTAATAGTAGTGATGAACCATTAAAATTAGTTGAAAGAATTCCTAATGTATTTAACACTATTTTCTCTAAATCTTCTTCTATTTATGAAGTAGATGATAGTACATTTAAAAATATTAATACTGGTTTCTCTGAACTTGTATCAACAGAAGAAGTCCCAGTATTAAAAGAAGAACATATTAATTTTTTAATAGATAAAGTAATAGAATTAGCTAATAGTGGTCAAATAGAATTATACTATTATCCTAATCGCCCTAAGGAAATAAGTCCTAATGATATTGATTTAATAGAAAAAGAATTAAAGTACTATGAAAGACATAACTTATCAATAACTAAAGATACATTTAATAGAGTAATTCTCCTCCATCCTAACTTAATAGATAAGGTAAATGAAGTACTAAAGAATTACCTTAGTCAATCATTTTCTTATACTAAAGACCATTTAGTATCATTATTTGATATGTTTATTATCTTACATCTGTCTAATCCTACTAAAGAATATTTCCTATTATCAATACTAAAGAATATTGAAAACTACTATCCAGATTTATGTCTTACTTTACTAAATCATTATTCTATTATATCTAAATCAAAAGAAGAAATAATTAACTGGGTTAAAACCTTTATAATAAGTAATCTTACATCTAGTAAAGATTTATCTTCAAAATTCTCTAATATAGATTATAGTAAACCTTTATCTGAAATAGTAAACAGTTTCTTAACTATTTATAAAGAAGAAACTAATTTATCAGAAAAGGAACCATTATCAGAACATAAAATAAGTAACTGAAGGAGTAGCTATGAATAATCTAGTTAAAAGAGAAAAAGTATATAATTTATTTTGGTACTTTGCTTATGAAAGACATAATATCTTTATTAAAAAAAGTAATGGTGATTCTCCTCCATGGACAAAAGATCCTATATTACAAAAATATAAGTTCTGTAATTCTTATCGAGTTAATGATAGAGTAAGTCAATATCTTCTTACTCATGTTATTTATACAAGTAAAACTTATTCTAAAAAAGATACAATATTTAGAATTATATTATTTAAATTATTTAATAAAGAATCAACTTGGGAATTATTAGAAAGTAAAATAGGGAATATAACTATCTCTTCATTTAATCAGAAACTATATTCTAAAATATTAACAGAGTCTCTAAACAATAATAATAAAATATATAATGATGCTTATATAAGTTGTGCTAATAAAGCTTATGGATATGAGCATAAACATGATAATCATCTGGCGCTATTAAATCAAATGTTCTTAATTGATCATGTAGATGAAAAGATTATTAATTCTAAAAGTATGGAAGAATCTTTTAATATCTTAAAATCTTATCCCTTAATAGGTAACTTTATGGCTTATCAATTAGTTACTGATATTAATTATAGTGAAGCAGTTAATTATCAAGAAGATGAATTTACAATACCTGGTCCAGGAGCAATTCGTGGTATTAATAAAGTATTCAGTTCTAAAGGAAATCTTTCAGATTCAGATATAATAAAATATATGTATAGCATTCAAGAGCAAGAATTTAAAAGACTAGGATATGATTTTAAATATTTAAATGGTCGTAAATTACAATTAATAGATATCCAAAATATCTTTTGTGAACTAGATAAATATTGCCGTGAAGCACTCCCTAATTTAAAATCAAATCGTATTAAAATAAAGAAAAAATATCAAGAAAATAAAAGTAAAATAAATTACTTCTATCCTCCAAAATGGAATTGTTAAAAATAATAAGTTATCAAAAAAAAGATTGCAATGCAATCTTTTTAAATCCCTATAATTTAGGATCTATTAATATCTTAACTTCATTTCCATTACCAGAAGTAAGTCTTTCAAATGCTTTTTGTACATCACTAAGACCAACTATATCATCAACGAAGCGTAAAACATCTATTCTTCTATCAGCCATTAAATTTATACATTCAACAAATTCATTATATGTATAACCAATAGCACCATATACTTTTAATTCGTGCATAACCAATACTACAGAAGGAATAGTAATACTTTCCATAGAAATACCAACCATTACTACAGTACCATTAGGTCTAACTACTGATAAAGCAGTTGTAACAGCTGCACTATTACCAGAACAATCTAATACTACATCATATCCATATGGACAATTTTCTTTAACTTTATTCATAAAGTTTTTATCTTTAACATCATAGAATTCATCGGCAGTTCTTAATTGAACGGCTTTCTTTCCACGCTTTTCGTTAGCTTCAGCAACAGCAACAAATGAAGCACCATACATTTTTGCAAACATAGCACATACTTCACCAATTATACCAGCTCCTATTACTAGTACTTTATCTCCAATTTTAATATTAGCTAAATTTACAGCATGTAATCCTACAGCAGATGGTTCAACCATTGCAACCTCAGCATCTGAAACTGTAATAGGTACTTTTACTACTAAATCAGAACGTACTGAAGTTTGTTCTGCATAAGCACCAGGACTTGTTAAAGATAGACCAACGGCATTATCCCAAGTATTAGGACAATATTGCGGATTTCCACTCTTGCAAGCAGGACATTTTCCGCAAGGAGAAATAGGTAGAGCAGTAACTCTATCACCAACTTTTAAATCTTTTCTATTACCAGGATTAGTTACAACTCCACAAAATTCATGACCCATGACAAGACTTTCTGGTAATCCCATATCCCAATAATGAATATCAGAACCACAAATACCTGCTTTCCTAATATCCATAATAACCTTTCCATTGCTAGCTTTAGGCGCTTCAATTTCGCTTACAACCAATTGCTTTTTACCTTTTATTGATACACACTTCATTTTATCAACTCCCTATCATATAATAATTATTATAACACCATTTTTTATACAAATAAAGTTCCTATTTTATAAAAAACATAGTATAATCTAATTATGCCGACTTAGCACAGTGGTAGTGCAATGCCCTCGTAACGCATAGGTCGCTGGTTCAAATCCGGCAGTCGGCGCCATAATGTTTTTAAACTTCATAAATTTGATATAAGAAGTGTACTTAGTAAATGAAGTACACTTTTTTAATTAACAAAAAATATAGACATTATTTATTCTAAAAAGTAAAATAAAAGAAAGGAATAAATTATGAAATTAGTATTAAAAGAAAATGTATATTTAAAAGAAAATAGCTATTTAAAGGCATATAAATTATTAAATGATAACAACGAAGAAGTTGCTGCTTTTGATGTTGAAATAAATAATGAAACAGCATTAATAAGTTATAGTACAAAAGAAGAACATAGGAATCAAGGCTATGCCAGTAAAGGTTTAACTCTATTAAAAGAAAAATTATTTAATGAAGAAAACATTTTATTCTTAGAATTAATAAACATATCAAATGATTATAGTAGAAAAGTAGCAGAAAACGCTGGTTTCTTTTCTAATAATAATATAAACTTTTATACTTCCTTAAATCCTAATGCTGAAATGATTGTTAAAAGTCACTTAAGTACATTAACTGATACTTCATCTGAATATCGAAAAGTAAAAATACTTCTTGAAAAAATAACATCATGGAGAAGAAAAGAACAAGCTGCTAAAGAAAGATTGCGTTTGAAATTAGAGAGCTTACTTCAAGAAAAAGATGTAGCATCACCCGATGAATATAGAGAATATGTTCAATCAGAAATACCTCATTTAACTAATATTTTAGGTAATACTAATAATCAAGAGAAGAAGCATTCTCATTAGAATATGTAAAGAATTCATACTTATATGTTAAATAAATGATAAATAGTTGTAAATATATTCATATACTTTCTTCTAATATAAATACTTTTTAGTATAAAAATATCTTATTACAGAACTTTAAAAAATGCTCGAAAATCCCATCTTTTGCCTAAAATAAGCCATTTTTACTACTAAAAAGCCAAAAAATACTTTATTCTAAATAAATCAACAAAATGTATATTTTTTCTACCAAAATCCCAATTTTTCTGCTATAATTTTGTATATAGACTAAGGAGCAGTTATTATGGAGAAGAAAACTATAGACAACCAACAACAATATTATATAGTAACCCTTGATAATGGTATCCATAAAGAAGAACCAGTTTCTATTACTGTGTATAATAGTTTTAGTGACGGCTCTCATTTAGTTCAATTAAATCAAACCGTATTTGGTGTATTTAAATCAAATAGTACTAACCCAGATACTTCATATATAGATGACTATGATATTATTAAATCAGATATTGCTGAATTATTTGATATTGACCACGAAGAAAGTCATCGTATTGTAACAGAATCAAGTAATGTTGGAATATTTACTAATCTTAACTATAGTAAAGATATTGAAACACGTATTTCTGCCACAACCGTTATAAACCATATAGTTGAATATATTAATAAAGGTATTATAGTAGGTGAAGAAGCAGAATGGTTAACTAAAGTATTGCAATATCCAACAGGAACTAAAGGAAATGGAATAAAAGATTCACAAGTAATTGATGATATTATTAGATTAGGTAGCTATTCACTAGTAAAAGAAATTGAAATTCAAACAGGAGTTCAAATTGATCCCGCAGTAAAAAGAGCTATTGAAAAAAAATATATTAGAATGATTCTTTTTGATTACATAATTGGTCGTAAATATCGTGGCTTAGATTATTACATCATAAGTCGTATAAATGAACATAAAAAGCCAATTTGGATTGATGGATATTTAAGCCCTATATCAATATCTAATCCTGCTGCTAAAGATGAATTAGTAGCAGATAATGAATATGTTCTTAATAATAAATTAATAGATAGAAATGCATTACTTCAAGTATTATTTTCTAAATACTATCGTGAAATTAGAAAACTAACAACAGCTATTACTGAAGCTAAAAAATTATATATCGATGCTATATGTCGTATTGCATACAATAACACAGAATTACTAAGTGCATCAACGCTAGAAGAAGTAATAACTAAAAATCTTGAAACAGTAGCAAAACTAGAAACAGAAACAGAGAAAAAACTAGATAAAGAATTAAAAACTAATAAAGTTGAAAGAACAATGGCTACTCAAAGTCTTAACGTTCGAGTAACAACTAAGCTAGACTTAATTCAAAAGAAATACCCTATAAATCCAAAAGATCATCCAGAATTAAGAGATAAAGTTAAAGAAGCTAAGACCAGAGAAGATATAAATCTTATAATAGAAGAAAAGAAATCTGTAGCAGGTTTTACAACTACATCTATTCTTATTGCCGCCGTCTCATTAATATGTGGAATAGGAATAGGAATAGCATATATATTACTAACATTCGGAAGCTAAAAGCTTCCTTTTTATTGCATAAAACCCCAAAACATTATAAAATAAACATATACAGAGGGTGTTTAAGTTGAATAAAATAAATAATCATAACAAGAATCTACGCCTCTTCTTAATAATAATCAGTATAATAATATTTATCCTTTTAATAATAAATATAATCTATGTATATAAATATATAAATTACAAACC
>DEUO01000132.1:1928-16822 GCA_002362595.1 Caryophanales bacterium UBA3260 | reverse complement strand
AAAAAGAGAGTAATTAATAAAGAGGCGATAATATGAAAAATAAAATATTATTATTAATTATCTTAACTTTAATTGTTACAGGTTGTGAAAAAGAAACCAAGAATAAATATGATACTAGTAATTATAAATTAAATGATATAGTTGAATCTACTACTGATAAAATACCAGATAGTAGTAATAATATAAATCCTGTTGAAAAACCAGATAATAATGATGATAATGAAAATAATAAACCAGTTACTCCAACTTGTGTAAGCAAAAAATTTACTAAAACATTTACTTATGCCTATAAAACACGTGAAGAATGCATTACTAATGGTGCTTCTGATACAGCTAGAATCGTTAATGAATATCAAGATACAACAATATATTCTTATGGTTGTGAGCCTATTAGAGATGAATGTAATGAATTATGGTATGGTGTATACTATAACTCTAAAGATCCTGTAACTGATGAAATTATACGTAAAAATTATTAATAAAAGACTAATATGTCTTTTTTTATATTTCCTAAATATGGTATAATATAAAATAGGTGATAATATGGCATCAGCAATAATACATTTATGTGTAGCAAAAGAAGTAAATAAATATTTGAAAATGGATGAAAATAATATTTTATTAGGATCTATAGCACCCGATATAGCTAAACAAATAGGTCAAACAAAAGAAATATCTCATTTCTTAGATTATACTAATGAAGATGATATTCCAAACATCGATCGTTTCTTAAGAAAATATCGTAATACATTAAACAATCCATTTAACATGGGATATTTTATCCACTTATTAACAGATAAATATTGGTTTAGAGATTATGTCTACCAATATATTGAAAGATTTACAAAAAATAATACTAAAAAGAAAGTAACATATACTGCAATACGTGATGTAATATACAATGATTATACAAATATTAACATTGATTTAATCGACAAGTATATGTTACCATTAGACCTCTTTTACAACGATTTTACTGTACCATCAACAGATATTACCGAAATACCTGTTGATAAATTAGACATCCTTATCGAAAAAATGGGATTAATAATCGCAGAAAGTAAAGAAGAAAAGACATTTATGTTTGACACAACTGACATTGAAATATTTATTTCTAATAGTGTTAAATACATTATTAAAGATCTCCAGCTATTAGGTATAGAACCACAAAGATGATTTAATCATCTTTTTTCTTTTTAAAACATTGACTACATTCCTTAAATATTATATATTATTATTAATGAAACTAGAATAGAGCGTGATAAATATGAGAAAAAAATATATCATAAGTTTAGTTGCTATTACTATCATGTTTTTAATTGTTCTAGGAATTGGTACAGGTTATGGAGTATGGATTGCTACTCAAGATAAAAGTGGTTTCAATACGACAACTCTTAACTGTTTTAAAGCGTATTTTTCAAATGGTGATACCATAGAAATGTCAAATATAGATTCTGTTGTAAATGAAGAGGGAATGGAATCAAGTCCGTATACAATTACAGTGACAAATGTCTGTGAAACAAAAAAAGAATTACAAGTAAGATTAAATATTCTTGAAGATACAACAGTTGACACAACTGCATTAACAATTAACGCTTCTGGTAATATAAATCAACCAATAACTTTATATAAGAATTTAACTAATGTCAAACCAAATGATAAAAGTATATCTCAAAGTAAACTAATCGGTTTAATATCTGTTGAACCAAATGAAACTGTAAGAACCAATATCAAATTATGGTTTGACGAAAAAAAATCTCCAACTATTCCAAAAGAAGCTTATTTTAAATCTCAATTTGAACTTATAGATACTGAATCGACGATAAAGGCTTCATTTGGTGACATCCTTGTTCCAAACAAATCATCAATAGAATCTAAAAAATCACCAGACTTTAATAATGTATCAACATCAGAAGAAGGCTTATATTTTACTGAAAATAATGGTACAAAAACATATTACTATCGTGGTGTAGTACATAATAATTATGTTTATTTTGCCAATATATTATGGCGTATAGTAAGTATAAGCGATAATCATACAATTAAATTAATAGCGGATAAATCAGTTATGTATCAAAATTATAGTATATACAATGATTATAAAGACTATACAGGATTCTCTTATATCTTTAATAATCAGCAAGTAAATTCTAACGTAAATAATCAACTAAATGATTGGTATAACAACACTATTATTAATCAAGACTTAGATAAATATGTTATTCCTAGTGAATTCTGCAACGAAACGTATCATGAAATAAGAGACTTCACTACATATTTTAGTGCTTATGACCGATTAACTACTGGTGCAACCCCAACATTAACATGTTCAGACACAAATGCCGATTTCGGCGGTAAATATAGTCAAAAAGTCGGATTAATAACTGCTGATGAAGTAATAATGGCTGGCGGATTACTTAACTATTCTAATTACAGCTATTATCTATATAATGGCGAAGGCTACTATACTATGACTCCAGCAACATTCACATCTAATGTTTCTAACGTCTTTGCTGTAAACAATGATGGACGTATGTCTACACTTCCAACAACAACGTCATTTGGTATTCGCCCTGTCATTAATATCTTATCAACAATTACTGTAAGTGGTTCAGGAACTCCAGATGATCCATATACAATAGATACTGAGGAATAAAGGAAAAAAAAGCTTTTTCCTTTTTTTATACAATTTTTACATATTTATTCATTCTTATTATTTCATCTTTTGTCGAACCTGTTTAAAACCATATATATATTCACTATATTCATATTATCAGGTGATAATAATGAATGAATTAGAACAAATAATAAAATTACATGAAAAATTAATTTATCATATAGCATCTAAGTTCTATGATACCCCAAAAGAAGATTTATACCAAGCAGGAGTAATAGGTATAATAAAAGCCTACAATAACTTTACTGATAATGGAACAACTAAATTTACTACATATGCTTATAACTATATATATGGTGAAATGTATGAATTAGTAAATAATCATCGTTCAATAAGACTAAATAAAAATATCTTAAAACTATATAAAAAGATAGAACAAACTAAATATCTAATGGCTCAAAAACTAGGTTATATACCTAGTTATACTGAAATAGCTACATATTTAAATATAGATGAATCAACTATCTATCAAATATACTCTATTACCAGTAGTATTATGTCTTTAGATAATGAAGAAGAAAGAAATATCTATGAAACTATTTCTAACCCTGCTTATGATATAAATACTAATAGTATTGACTTAAAAGATTCTATGAATACCTTAACCAAAGAAGAACAAGATATAATAAATTATCGTTATTTTCAAGACTTTACTCAAAGTGAAACGGCAAAAAAACTAGGTTTATCTCAAGTAACAGTATCCCGTTATGAAAAGAAAAGTTTATCTAAAATGTATAATTACCTAAACAGTTAACATACTAATAATGGAGGTAATATATGAATAGTAGAAAATATCAAAAAATGGTTGAAGAAATAACTCCCAAAGAAAATCGTTTATCAAATATGTTTATTGCTTTTTTCGTAGGTGGAATGATTGGTCTTATAGGTACAGTATTATTTATTAACTTAAATAAAATATATAATCAAGAATTATCTATATCTTTCATGCTTTTAATTCTTATAATAGTAACCGCTTTATTAACAGGTTTAGGTATTTCAGATTCATTATTCTTAAAAGCTAAATGTGGTCTTATTATTCCTATTACTGGATTTGCACATTCTATCTCATCTTCATTAATCGATTATAAAAAAGAAGGATATATTAATATGGGCTCTAATGCTTTCAAACTAGCTGGATCAGTTTTATTATACGGAATAGTTAGTGCTATCTTCTTTACTCTTATAAAGGTGATATTAAATGTCTAGTTTTAAATATGATAACGTCTATATAAAAGACTATGAAACAATAGCAGGTCCAGAAGAAGCACGAGGAAAATTAACATATCCTAATACCATTAGTGATTATTATTTTAATGAAGATAAAATAGAAGATGCTGAAATAAAAATGCAAAATCTTTGCTTAAATAACGTAATAAAAAGAAATAACCTAAATAATAAAATAGAATTAATAACTGGAGGAGACTTATTAAACCAAATAGCTATTACATCTTATAATATAGTAAATAGAAATATTCCATTTCTTGGCTTATATAATGCTTGTGCTACATTTAATGAATCTCTTATTATCCTTGCTAATCATATTAGTACAGGCTTAATAAAAAGTGGTATATCAATTACATCAAGTCATAATTTAAATGCTGAAAGACAATTCCGTTTTCCAATCGAGTATGGTGGACCAAAAAAATGTTATACAACATTCACAACAACAGGTGCTGCTTGTACATACCTAACAAATAAAGAAACCAATATCAAAATAACATCAAGTACTATAGGAACAGTCGTCGATTTGGGTATAAAAGATGTATCTAATATGGGTGCTGTAATGGCTCCAAGCGCAGCTAAAACACTAAACGATCATTTAACTTCATTACACTTAGATATAAATTATTATGATTTAATAATGACTGGAGATTTAGGTAAAATAGGTAGTGAACTATTTCTTAAAATAATAGAAAATGATTATAAATATAAACCAAAAAACTATTTTGATGCTGCAACTATTCTTTATAATCAAGAACAAAATACATACTCTGGAGGTAGTGGACCAGTAGTAGTACCTCTTGTCTTATTTAATCATATAATAAAAGATAAAAAGTATAAAAAAATACTAATCCTAGCAACAGGTTCACTACATAGTACACTTATGGTTAATTTAAAAAAATCTATTCCAGCTATAACACATGCTATAGGAATCGAGGTGAAATAATGGTTTACTTAAAAGCTTTTATCGTAGTTGGTCTAATATGCTTAATAGCTCAAATAATTTTAGATAATACTAAACTTACTCCAGGTCATATTACTAGTATATTTGTAATAACAGGGGCTTTCTTATCATTCCTTGGAATATATGATTTAATAAGTAATTATTCCTTAACTGGTAGTACAATACCAATAACATCATTTGGTAATGCTTTATATAAATCATCTCTATCAGGTTTTCAAGAAAATGGCTTTATAGGTATGTTTAGTAACATCCTAAGTAGTACTAGTAGCGGAATAAGTGGAGCTATCTTCTTTGGCTTTATCATTTCCTTAATATTTAAAATAAGAGATTAACTTGTCAATCATACTAAATCTCTTTTTTATTTGCCTCTTTTTTGATATAATAAAATATAAAGAATGAAGGGATTTATATGGATAAACAAGATAATAAAGTAACAAAAAATGATTTGCCTCAAGAAAATAATACTTCTAGAGTATCTAATTTACCTTCTATTGATATAGCAAACAGCGAAGCGGCCGAAGATAAAAAAATAGAACAAGGCAAATCTGTCCTTGATAACAAAGCAGACTTTCAATCTATATTTAATGTTGAATCAGAGGAAAAATCTGATGATAAAAAACAAGAAATAAAAACTGCTGCACCTGTTGTCGAAAAAAAATATGAAGAACCAAAACCATTGCCAGAAGATAAAGATGAACCAGCTGAGATAAAAGAAGAAAAAAAGGAAAAGCGTAAAGAGAACTTTAATGGTGAAGAACGTGTAATTTATGAAATAAAGGAAGAAAAAGAAGGTAATCCAATAATTGTTGTATTATACTTTATTGCTTTAATAGTTGTTATATTTGCTTTACCATATATTAGCAAAAAAGTAGATATTAAAAACGTCTTAAGACCAGTAGAACCAACTAAAAATGAAGAAGATGATCAAAACCAATTATATTACTTCAATCGTTCTTCTGTACGTGCTAAAATTGGTAACTTAGAATTTACAAACTTCGTTAAACATAAAAAAAATAATAACTATACATTAACATTTAATATTTCTAACAAACAACAAAAAGCTTATACATTTGATGAAAAGTACTATATAGAATTCTACGAAAATGGTCAAGCATCATATCGTGCTTTAATATATTCAAATGAAGCCATTGGTGCTAATGCAATCAATAGTATTGAACTTAATATTAGTGAACGAAGTTATAACGAATCAGATAGTTTTAAAATAGTAGAAATACTTCCAGATAGTTATCCTCCTATTAACATTCCAAATGTTGAAGGAGAATATCGTGTTTTAACATGCACCTTCCATAACGATGAAATAAATTATTACTTCCTAGATAATAAACTATCTAAAATAAGAGAAGTATATCATCAAGAAGCAATAGAAACATCCAAATATGAAGAAGAAGCCGAAAAATATCAAAAACTATCAAATGACTATAAAAAAATAGATAAATTTAATTCAACATTTATCTCTTCAGCAGCAGAATTTACTATGATAAATGAATTTGAATATAAAGATATATCAGATACAGTTATAAACAACTTACATGAATATAAATTCTTTAGATATAATGAAAATAAAGATATTGTTAATTTTGAAATGGAAGCTCTAAACTATAACTGTGGATAGGGGGATTAACATGACTTACAATTTTACTGTCTCAGACTTTGAAGGACCACTTGATTTATTACTTCATTTAGTAAAAGAATCAAAAATGAATATCTATGAAATAAATATTAGAACAATAATAGATCAATACCTTGATTTCATTCACAGCCTTGAAGAAAAAAATATAGATACTTCAAGTGAGTATTTAGTAATGGCAGCTGAATTAATTCATTTAAAAAGTAAGTTATTAGTTAATCGTCAAGACGAAGAAGAAAAAAATGATGATGAATTTAGTATTAACTCAGAAGAA
Source organism: Caryophanales bacterium UBA3260 (assembly GCA_002362595.1). Next base: position 10,038 of record DEUO01000132.1, on the reverse strand, counting down.
GATTTACGTACTAAATTACTTGAATATGAAAAATATAAAGAAATAACTAAAAATTTTCAAGAATTAGAAGAGAAGAGAAGTGAAGTTTATACTAAACTTCCTGAATCTTTAAAAGAATTTGTTGAAAATCAAGGATTAACTAAAGGTGAACTAGATATTTCTGACTTATATAATGCATATCGTTCATTTATTGAAAGACAAAAGTTAGATAAACCTCTTAATACCAAAATAACTAAAAAAGAACTAAATGTTGACGATAAAATAAAGGAAATAAGAGATATATTAAATATAAGAAAGAAAATAAACTTTGTTGAACTATTTACAGTCATGACTAAAGAGAATATTGTAGTAACATTTCTATCTATTCTTGAAATGACTAAAAATAAAGAAATATTATTAACTCAAAACGATAACTTTAGTCCTATTATGATAGAAAGATGTGAATAAAATGAATTTAATTGGTGTCTTAGAAGGTATCCTATTCGTCGTTGGTGATGAAGGCGTAACTCTTAATCAAATATGTGAAATATTAAATATCTCTATGGATGAAGCTAAAGAATTGCTAGTAGAACTTAAAAAAAATTATGAAGCAGAAAATCGTGGAATTCGTATTAGTTATCTTGGAGATGCGTTTAAACTAACTACTAAAAAAGAACATAAAGAATATTATCAAAAATTAGTTGAAAATAGTGAAAACACTTTATCTCAAGCAGCATTAGAAACACTAGCAATTATTGCATATAATCAACCAATAACAAGAGTAGAAATAGATGAAATGCGCGGCGTATCAACAAGTCAATTAATTAGAAAATTAGTTGCCAAAGGCTTAATAAAAGAAGCCGGAAAAAGTACAATGCCAGGTCGTCCTAATCTATATGCTACAACAAGTGAATTCTTAGACTACTTTGGTTTATCATCTATTAGTGAACTACCTACTATTCTAAAAGAAGAACAAGAAGAACAAGATGAAAAAGAACTATTTACATCTATCTATAAAGAGGGTGAAAGTAGTGAATAATATCTCTATCTTAATAGAAGAAGAGGAAGATATCTATAATGAAGAATATCTAAATATTGTAGTTAATAATAAAAATATTATCAATAAAACAATAAATTCAACTACATTTGAAAAAACTGATTTAAGCGAAAATCAGTTTAAAAATGTTCTATTTGAAAAAGTAACTTTTAATAATTGTAATTTATCTAATATAAAATTTAACGATTGTAGTTTTAAAGAAATAGAATTTAATAATTGTAAATTAACAGGAACTTCTTTTATAACGTGTCATTTCAATAACTTAAAAATAACTAATTCAATTTGTCGATATCTTAATATTGTTGATACTAAAACAAAAGAATTAATTATAAATGATTCAGACCTATCTGAAAGTTCATTCTTTAATATTGAATTATTAAAAGAAAAACTTAATAACGTTAACTTATTTAAATGCGAATTTATAGAAACACCTTTATCTGGAGTTGATTTAAGTACTAGTAATATCTCAGGTATTAGATTAAATACTGATTTAATTAAAGGAGCTAAAATAAATATGATGCAAGCTATTGACCTTATATCTCTTCTTAATGTTGAAATAATAGAATAAAGACCTATAAAGGTCTTTTTATAATTCATATTTATTAACAAAATAATTAATACTTACACTTAATATATTCTTACTATCTTTTATACCTTTATCATAATCATTAATATATTCTAATAATTCTTTATTACTTTTTGTTTCAATTAAATATCTTCCAATAATTTTAACTAAATCATAACCATCATAATTCTTAGTATTAAAAACTCCATTATTAAAACTAAAATTACTCATAATTGGTAAATTCTTATTATCTTTATACTTAATAATCATTTTCTTAAAATAACCATTATCAATTAATTTCTTTGTCGTATCATCAAAATTTCCCGCTAATGCTTCATCTAGCCACATTATTCTATTAAAACCATGTTTATTATAGACAAACTTTCCAAATAATAGATGGAATGTTTCATGAACAAGGACATGAAAACACTTATTAATATCATCTTTAACTAATATTTGTACTTCATCCCCATAAAAACATCCAGAAGCCCATTCCGGAGGCATTCCATCTTCTTCTTTTTTTACTTCTTTAATTCTAGCTAAAAAATCTTCTCTTGTATTCAAATAAGCTGCTTTTATTTTCTTACCATAACTTTTCTCATTAAAAAATTCCAGATATTCCTTAATCTTATTTGTTGAATATTCTAATACTTTATTTCCAAAGTCAACATTATCTTTATTTATTAATAATTCAAAATATTCATTTGTTATAACAATATAATCACTATTCATTATCTATGACTCTTTTCTATTATCTTTCTCCCAATCCTCATAAGGATCATAATTATTTTTTAATTCCCATTGTATATGACTTTCTCTAGCATTTTTAACTGCTTCACAACCATTATTACTTGTTGCACTAGCTCCATCTGTTACTAAAAAAAATGGTAAATTATATTGCTGTGCTAGTTCTTTAACTTCTTTACAAAATTTTCTAGCTTTTAATAATTTATCTTCCATATTATCTTTTCATCACTTTCTTTAATATAGGTTTATAATCTGGTTGTTCATAAGTACTTACTATTCCTTCTTTACTAATTCCTATCTCTGGAATTATAATACCTGTTTCTAATTCAATAAAATCAGCATCTAAACGACGATGACAAAAATGTTCTTTAGTCATAATAGGGGACTCACTAGGTAATTCATGACAAAGTAGAATTATATTTGTTCCAAACTTTTCTTTCAATCTTAATAACAATTCTTCTGCTTTTAAATTAACTAATCTATGATAATAATATTCTCTTATATAATATTCAATAAGTTCAATATCACTTAAATTATCAGGATTATCACGCCAGTATTCATATAACTTCCAACTAGGAGCTAATTTTTTATAAGCATTTCCATAAAATCCCCAAGCATTACCACCATCGCCTGTAATTGAAACTAAATTCCCGCTATGTGCATTTGCATAACAACTAGTTCCTCTAATTATTTCTTCCATATATATTCCTTCCTTTAAATATAAAAAATATTTTATCATAAATTTATATATATTTCATTATATCAGTCATAAAATATAAAAAGTGTTATAATTAAAGAACAAATCTGTATATAAAAGTATAATAATAAGATATAATATAAATATTAAGAGGTATAAATATGGATCAAGAAAAAGTAGCTAAATTTATTAAAGATATAAGAAAAAAACATCATTTAACTCAAAAACAATTTGCTGCTAAATATAATGTTACGTATCAAGCAGTAAGTAAATGGGAAAATGCTATAAATATGCCTGATACATCTTTAATGAAACAAATATGTAATGATTACAATATAAGTCTAGATGAACTTCTAGAAGGAGAATATAAATCAAAGACCAGAAAAAAAACTTATATAATACTATCTATAATTATGCTTCTTATCATATCATTATCTATTATAATAATAGTATTTAATCCTTTCCATAAAGAAGACGACTTTGAATTCAAAACATTATCTACTGGTTGTGATAATTTTAATATATCAGGTAATATTACTTATAATGAAAATAAAGCAGCAATATATATAACAAATATTAAATATTGTGGTGGAGATGATTCTGAAGAATATAAAAAAATAGAATGTGTTTTATATGAATCTAATAATAATATCGAAACAAAAATTAATTCCTATGTATCAAATCATGAGAATATAAAATTAGAAGAATTCTTACAAGGTCTTACTTTATCTGTCGATAAATATGAAAAAACTTGCAAGGAATATAAAGATGATAGTTTATATCTATCCATTAATGCAACCAGTTATAATGATAAAATAACAACTTATAAAGTTCCATTAAGAATAGATTATTGCGATTAAAAAATTTAACTCAACCTCAAGTTGAGTTTTTTCAACTTTGTCTTTATAGCTTTTTTTAAATTACTATTATAAAATTAATATAATGAAAGGAGAATTATAAATGAAAAAAAATATAATAATAGTATTAGTTGTAATTGCTAGTATCTTTGTAGGAGGTATGGGAAGTTATTTTATCTTTAATAAATCAGAATGTAAAGAGTTCCATGAAGAACCATTACCTAAACAAGAAAAATCAGAAGGACTTCGTGGCGTTTACGATATTGATAAAAACATCAATGAAAAAACTATTGATAATTATTTAGGTAGAAGTGATACAGTATATCGTGATGTAAGAATGCTTATGGATAGTGCAACATGGGAAAATAAAGGCGGCGAAAGAGAACTTACTGGTTTTGTCGAAGGATTCGAAGTAGTACCTTATGCTTATTTAACTGAATTCCCTCAAGAATATATTGATCAAAAAGCTAGCGAAAATGTATCAGGATTATATACTGGCAAAACATTATTTTCTTTAGACAAAGATGGAAACTATGTTGCTAACTATGAAGAATCAATGGAAATATTAGAATATCTATTTCCTAAAGATAAAAATATCTTCCTTATGTGTGGAGCAGGTGGATATGCTAATTTTACTAAACAAATGCTTGTGGCATTAGGATGGAATAAAGAAAAAATATATAACGTTGGTGGATATTGGAATTACGAAGGTAATCGCTCTATAAGTACAATAAACAATCACGGTTCTAAAACTAAATACGATTTTTGGAAAGTAAACTATCATGATATAGATTTTAATAATTTAACAGCAATTAAAAAATGAAAAAGAAATTAATAATAATCACATCAATTTTAGTTATTATAATAATTAGTATAGTTAGTTTATTACTACTATCTAATAAAACATTTTATTTAGAAGAAAACTATTATAGTTCAAATGAAATGACAGAAATAAATATTGATAAATTAAATGACTTAACAAATAAGAAAGAATCATTTGCGGTATTTCTTTATCAACCATCATGTATAGCATCAACTAATTTCGAAAATGTCTTAAATGAATTTATTGAAAAAAATAAAATAAGTATCTATAAATTAACATTTTCTAGTATTAAGAATACTGATATCGGCAAAAAAATAAAATATTATCCATCTTTTATAATATATAATAAAGGTAAAATGGTTGACTTTTTAGAATCTGACAAAGATGAAGATGTCGAATATTACACTTCATCTGAAGGATTTACAAAATGGTTTACTAATTATGTTAAATTAAAAGATAATTAATACATGTTTTGAATTTTATTTATTCAATATGATAAAATATTAATTAGAAAAGGATGATAAATATGAATAAAGAATATTTAAAATTTGCCAAACAAATAGCTAACTATGCCGATAAAGTAATGATGAAAAATTATGAGGAATCAATTAATTTAGATTATAAAGAAGATAAAACAGTAGTAACACTTGTTGATAAAACCATAAATCATTACTTAATAGAACAAGTTAAAGAAAAATTTCCTACTCATTCTGTAAGAGGAGAAGAAGAAAGTTATATTATTGATAGTGACTATGTATGGGTGTGTGATCCTTTAGATGGAACAGGAATGTACGTAAATCATATTCCTGTATTTGTCTTCTCTCTAGCTTTGGTATATAAAGGAGAACCAATTGTTGGAGTTATTTATAATCCTAACGAAAAAAAGATGTATACAGCAATAAAAGGCGAAGGAGCTTATTGTAATAATCGTCAAATTCATGTTAATAATAAGAATCTTGGAGATTTAGGTTATAAAACAAACTTTGAAATATTTAATAATGATATTATTGATGAGATATCTCTTATAAAAGAATTAAAAACATATTCTAAAATATCTGCAATAGGTAGTGTTGCTAGAAGTTGTATGGCTGTTGCTAGTGGTGATTTTTCTTGTGATATATTCCCTGGAACAAGTCACGGAAATTGTGATATAGCAGCTTCATATCTTATCGTAACAGAAGCTGGAGGCAAAGTAACAAATATATATGGCGAATCACAAAAATATGATAGAGATATCAAAGGAGCAGTAATATCTAACGGTATATCACATTCTCAAATATTAGATATAGTAAAAAAATATACTTTATAATTATTTATATAGACAGAGTAAAATCTGTCTTTTAATTTAATAATTTTTTAGACTAATAGTATAAAAAATATTGCGTTTTTATAAATTTAAACATATAATATCATTATAAATCGACTAATAGTCTAAAAAAGGAGACGTGCTATGAAAACAGAAAACAGAAAAAAAGAACTAATAAAAATAGCATATAATTTATTTATTACTAAAGGATACGAAAACACATCAGTAGATGAAATAATAGCTACAGCAAATATTGCTAAAGGAACATATTATTATCATTTTGAAAGTAAAGAACAAATTTTAGAAGCAGTCATTAATATGATGATTGATGATAGTGTTAAAAAAGCTGAAAAAATAGTAGAATCAGACTTAGAATTAGAAGAAAAATTAGTATATACAATTCTTTCACTTAGAGTTACTCCAGAAGAACAATCAGTAGAAGACACAATTAATTCAAAAGAAAATATTATTTTACATAAAAAAGTAAATGAACGAATAATAGATGAAGCCATCCCACTTCTATCAAAAATAGTTAGAGAAGCTAAAAGAAAAGGAATCTTTAAATGTGATGATAATATAGAAGAAAGAGTAAGAATGACTTTAATATTAAGTACAGAAATGTTTGATCATAATAAAGTTAAAAATAGCGATATTATAGTATTTATAGATACATTAGAAAAGATATATGGAGCTAATCCAGGATCACTTTCATTTATTTCAAAATTAATAAAGGAGAATAAATATGTCAAAAAAAATAATAAGTGCCAAAAACTTAGTTAAGAGTTTTAATAATGGAGATGTAACTCAAACTATAATTAATAATTTAGATTTAGATATCTATGATAAAGATTTTACAATAATAATGGGATCAAGTGGAGCAGGTAAATCTACTTTAATGTATTTATTATCAGGTATGGATAAAGCAAGTAGTGGAACTATTACTTTTAATAATAAGAATATTACTGAAATGTCTAACGATGAACTAGCTATATTTAGAAGAAAAAATTGTGGTTTTGTATTTCAACAAATATATATGTTAGATAAAATGAGTTTAATGGATAATGTTCTAACATCAGGTTTACTTGTAAGTAAAGATAAAAAGGAAACAATAAAAAAAGCTAAAGAATTATTTGCAAGTGTTAATATACCAGAAATTACTTATAAGAAGAACATGAATCAAGTATCAGGTGGTGAATGTCAAAGAGCAGGTATCGTAAGAGCTGCAATAAATAATCCAACAATAATATTTGCCGATGAACCAACTGGAGCATTAAATTCTGATAACTCAAACGCTGTACTAGACGTCTTCACAAAACTAAACAATGATGGTCAAAGTATTATTATGGTTACTCATGATAAAAAGAGTGCATTACGTGGCAATAGAATTATATATTTAAAAGACGGTAAAATATATGGCGAACTTTCCCTAAAAAAATATAATGAAAACGATAAAGAAAGAAATAATCTACTAGATAAATTCTTAAAAGAAATGGGGTGGTAGCATTGTCTAAAATAAATACCATCTTAAAATATTTTTTTAAAAAGAATTTAAAAGATCTTATCTCTTTCAGTATTATTCTATTTATTGCTACTATTCTATTTTCAAGTACTTTTATTATAAATAAAAATATCGGTAAAGATTATGATAAATTACATAAAGAACTAAATACATCAGACGCTTTTTTTACTATACCAAGTAATGAGTATAGTGATAGTTTACTTCAAGATATTAAAAAAATAAATAATATTAAAGAAGTAGAAATACAAAATGGCATAATGTTATCTATTCCTGTTAAAGTAGATGGTTCAAATCAAGAACAAACTCAAATATTCTATAATATTGAAGTAATTAATAAAATAAACAAAAGAAATGTCATATTAGAAAAACATAAAGATAGTTCAAAAGGAATCTTTCTTTCAAATTATACTTATATTCATTCAGATTTAAAACTAGGAGATAAATATGAATTTAAAATAAATGGTATAACTTATTCTTTTCCCGTTATTGGTATTATCGAAGAGATGCAATATGGTAATTACTCTTCATCAGTAATAGGAGAATATCTAGATAATTCATCT
>DEUO01000132.1:0-1693 GCA_002362595.1 Caryophanales bacterium UBA3260 | reverse complement strand
ATATCTAGATAATTCATCTTATAATAAATTATTAGAAAATAATAAGTCCCAAGAAGTTACAACAATTTCTATAAAATCTTCTTCTAGTAAAGAATCCTACAATGATATCTCTAAATATTTAGCTAGTAAAAATATAAATATTTTAAATAAGAATGAACATAATAACATTAAAAATAGCCGATTAATAACAACAAATGTAATTATTCTAATCTTAATAGTATTTTCCTGTATAATTCTTATCATAAGTTTATTTGTAAGTAAATTTAAAATAAGTGAAACTCTAGAAGAAGAAATAGCTAATATGGGTGTATTAAATGCTTTAGGATATACAAGTAATGAAATTATTATTTCTTGTATATTACCTTATATCATATGTGGCTTAACATGTAGTATCATAGGAATATCTTTATCATATCCCTTACTACCTATTTTTAGTAACATTATTGAAATGCAATCAGGCTTTATATGGAATAGTAAAATAGACATAATAGCTAATCTATTTGTTCTTATAATCAACATTTCACTAATAATATTATTTACTCTTACTGCATCTTTAAAGCTAAAAAAGCTAAACCCTATCAATGCTATAAGAGGATTAGCCGAAAAAGAACAAGGCAAGAATTATTTTGAAATAGAGAAAACTAAAGGTAATATACATTTTATCTTAACACTTAAAAATTTTATTAATACTCAAAAACAAAATATCTTACTTGGTATAGTCTTATTCTTCATAACTATTATTTCATCATTCTTGGGAATTCTTTTCTATAATGTAAATATGAATCCAATTAATTTTATAAATACTTTAGTTGAAGAACATCCATCTGTTATTGTTATATCAGATAAAGATTTAAGGGACTATTTAAGTAAAGAAAGTAATGTAAAAAATGTTTTATACTATGATGAATCAGGTAGTGTAAACTATCAAGGCAATTCATATAAAACATTTATATCAGAAAATTATAATAATCTATCAAACGATTTATGCTACGAAGGAAACAATCCTCAGAATGAATCAGAAGTAGCAATAGGTAATAAAATTGCTAATGATAACAATATAAATATTGGTGATTATATTACTATAAGTAAAAATAGCACTAATAAACAATATAAAGTAGTTGGTTTTATTCAATCAGTTAATTATTTTGGCGAACTAATAGAAATGACTTTAGATGGATATAAAGAATTAGATAAAGAATACTTACCAAAATCAATATATATCTATTTAGAAGACGAAGATAAAGTAGATGAATTTATTACAAATATAAAAGCTAAATATAATAGCGATATTACTTCTATAGTTAACTATGTTGAATCCCTAAATTCTGCAATGGAAATGTTTATTCCATTAATAAGTATTATTTGTATCATCATTATAATTATTACTTTATTATTAATATATTTAATTTTATATATTCTATTAACAGGTATTATTACAAAGAAAAAACAAGAATTAGGAATATTTAAAGCTCTAGGCTATGAAAACAAAGAGTTAGTAATACAATTAGTAGGTGGCTTTATACCAAGTACTATAATATCCACAATCCTAGGCTTAATAATAAGTAAGTTATTTATAAGTAGTATATATACTATGATATTTAAAGCAGTAGGTGCTTATAAAGTAAGTTTCGAATATCCAATATTTATATTTATCATTATAGTATTATTTATAAATAACTTACTTATTATTAAG
>DEUO01000141.1:730-4831 GCA_002362595.1 Caryophanales bacterium UBA3260 | reverse complement strand
AATCCCTTAAATCTTATTTCTGGAGTTTTTTTATCTTTTAACATCTTATTCACCTCCAAATAACGATTTAAAATCTTGTAAACCTTTCATATCAAATTCAGAACCAGTTAATTCATCTATCATTTTAGATAATTCATTTTCTGTCTTTTCAATTTCTTCATCAATATCTTTTAAAGTTTGACCATATTTATTGGATAAATTTTCAATATTTTTTGTAAAATCACCTATTATGTCACTTATTAGTTTATCAATACCTTCAATAATTGGTATAATCCATTTTTTATTTAATAAATAACAGATATCATCATAGGTTAGATTTTCAATTTCTTTTTGAGTTTCAATTTCTATTTCATTATTACAATTTTTAATTTCTTTATTTAATTTCTTTTGTTCCTCAAAAAGATTATTAACTTCAATTACTTTTTTCTCTACTGTTCCTTCACTTAATGATTGTTTTAAATACTCTTTTGCTTTTTTTGCAACTTCCTTTGCTACAAAAGCATCATTTTCTTCAGTTAAAATAGATTCAATTTCTGTTTTTTCATCCTCTGACAGATTGTCAAATAATTCACTGATTCTTGACTCTATATCATTTAATCGATTTTCTTTATCAATCACATTATTTTTTAAGTCTTTTAATTTATAATCAATTACTAATTCAAAGGGAATAACATGACCTTTAACTCCGACTTGCACTTCAGTTTCTTTATCATTTTTCTTCTTTATTTCCATAACAGGATCAACCTTATTACAAGCTTCAATGCCTTCAGATTTTATTAATTCTAAATCTCCAGATATTACATTCCAATTATCATCTAATATCTGATAAGCATTGTATTTATCTACTAGCTCAACATTTTCTATTCGATTAAACATCGAATTACTTATTTTATCTTCTTCTGAGGAGATATCAACATTATCCATATTGGTAATTAATTCTTCATTTAAATAACTATCAAAATCACTAAACTTATCTTTATAGGAGTTTTTATAATTAATTATATCTTTATGATTTAAAATTAATTCATGTAATTCTTCAGTAGACAATTCGTAGTAGTCATCATTGATATTTTTAAACAAATCTCTCTTTAAATTTGGAAATACATCAAAATATTTGTTAAACTTATCTAACTCAATCTTGGGGATTCCACCGTTCATTAATGAATAAATATCAAAAGTTTCTGCATCCTCTGATGAATCAACATAACGTGGTATATTTAAATTGTAATCATTTTCTCTTATTTCTTCTCTTGTTACAACTTTTGAAAACTTATGAACAGATTCTCTTTTTATTACTGTATCAACTATTTTTTTAATATCAGATGCTCTTAACTTATTATTTTTACCTTCTTTAACAAAGCCTTTAGATGCATCTATTATTAAAGTATCAGTGTTATTTCTATTTTTTCTCAAAATCATTATTATTGTTGGAATACCTGTCCCAAAAAATATATTTGCTGGTAATCCAATAATTGCATCTATATTATTATGCTCAATTAAATTTTTTCTTATTTCTCCCTCTTCTCCTCCACGAAATAATACTCCATGTGGAAGAACAATTGTCATAATACCATCTGATTTTAAATGAAACAAATCATGTAGTAAAAAGGCATAATCAGCTTTTGATTTAGGTGCAACTCCATATTCTTTATATCTTGCATCAACTTCTCTATCTTTAGGATCCCAATTTTGAGAATAAGGTGGGTTAGAAACAACTGCATCCACAAATAATGGACTATATTCTTGATGTTCATCAAAATATGGCCAATCATCTTCCAATGTATCACCATTTCTAGTTACAATATTATCAGGCAATATTCCTCTCATAACTAAATTCATTCTTGTTAAGTTATAAGTATTTTGTTTTAATTCCTGTGCATAATATTTAATCTTATTCTCTTCTTTTATATATTTAGAAGCCGTTTTACCGATATTAATTAATAAAGATCCAGATCCACTAGTTGGATCATATATTTCTATTTTTTCTCTATCTTTTAAATGTTCTGCTATGATTTCTGACATTAGTAATGATACTTCGTGTGGAGTATAAAATTCTCCAGCCTTTTTACCTGCATTAGCAGCAAAATTAGATATCAAATATTCATAAATAAATCCTAAAACATCATAATCTTGTTTATCATCCATTGGAATATCATTAATTAAATAAATCAAATCTTTTACTGCTTTTGTTTGACTTTGAGTAGTATCTCCCAATTTACTTAATCCAGTATCCAATGTTGTAAATATTCCATCATATACTTTTTTATGAGTTTCACTAATTAATCTTGTAAATGCATTTAAGGCATCTCTTACATCAGCAATATTAAAATCATTTCCTTTTCCAATCCACGTAGAAAATAAATCCTTATGTGAAATAAAATATCCTAATCTATTTTGAATATCTTTTCTTATTTGATCATGTTCCTCATTTACATCAGATATTATATCTTCATCAGTAAATCCCATGTTATATAATGTTTTTAATTCTTTGTTAGATAAAAACTTATAAAATATAAATCCTAAAATATAATCTTTATATTCATTTGCTTCAATTTTTGATCGCATCTTATTTGCTGATTCCCAAATTTTTGATGCAAGTTGTTGTTTATTCACTATAATCACCTCATAATATCAAGATAATTATAACATAATTCGGCACTTTCCTCTATGGTTTCACAGTAAAAAAGCAATTAATATTTCATAATTGCCAAAGTCATTAAGTTAAATTATATTTCCATGTTTATCTAAAACAAATTTGTTATATGGTTCATCTTCAGTAACTTCTACTGTATCATCCCTAGATACTACTACTGATTGTATATATGTCATTGAGCTATATGACCATATAATTTTATCATTTTCAACATAAATTATGTTATTTTCTCCAATTAAAATTACCCCATTAAAAAACTTATATATTTCATCCATTGGAACATAATCTTCTAAATTTAATTTCAATATGCATTCTAAAGTATTTAAGTTAATTCTATATAAATCAAAATCACTTAATATGTAAAAATCCGCATTATCTACAAGTGCTGAATATGAATCTAAAGGATAGTTACCATATGAACTCACACCAATCAACTTGCCATTAATATTAAATCCCCAACATAGTTCATCTAAATCACCAAGTTTATAAGCAAAATCATATTGTTCGACATTTTTCGACAAATTAAAACCAATTATGTCATATTTATCATTTTTAAATTCATAATCATTTATCATTGTTATTACCATCTTTCTTCAGAAATGGAGGAATATCAAATTCCATATTCTGATTATTTTCCAATTTACGAAACTTAAATTTATTTGTTAGTTTTCCTCCCCATCTAGGATTTGAATATAGAATTGCTTCTACAGATATAATTGAATCTATATCAACTTTAATAAATGTCTGATTATATTTATTATCATCATCACCAATAAGCTGGTGTCTTTCTTCATCCAAATTATCCCATGTCCACAAGTTGATGTAATCATGAACTTCACCATCATATGAATCTTTATCATGAGTTCTATATGGATCCCCATATCCAATTTTTTCTTCCTTATTATTTAAGTAGCATTTTAATAACATACCATTTGTTTTTGCCAAGTTTTCATCAATTAAAGGAATTTCTTTTTCTAATGTACCATCATACTTATAAAATTTTATAGTTTTCATATTAACATCACCTTTCATGAAGAAATTCATTTATTTGTTTTAGTAATTTTTCATCTTCACTATCTTCTAGCACTTCCCAATTACATTTATTATTTATATCTAAAATAGGGACTAACTCTATCTCTCCATAATTATTAATAATTTCTAAATTCTGTTCTATAACGCCAGTGCATAAGAAATAATCAAAACTCATTATTCTTTCAAGTAAACTTTCATTAGGATTCTTATACATAATCTTATAAAAACGATTAAATTCATTATTTCTTACAGCTAGTATCACAGCATATATATGTTTACAGTAAAATTCACATGGACATGAACAATATACTTGCATGATTTTTTCTTCATCATTATATTTTATAATAACCAAATATTTTTCAGTACCTTCTACAATAGCAAAATATCTATCTTCTATTTTTTCTAAATAAGATATA
>DEUO01000141.1:0-560 GCA_002362595.1 Caryophanales bacterium UBA3260 | reverse complement strand
TATTTTTTCTAAATAAGATATAGTTTTATCTTCGTAATATTTTTTTCCTCTTTCTCTTATTTGATATGCAAATATAGAATCTATATCATCCTTAAATAAATCAAAATAAAATTCCTTTTTATATTCATATTTTGTTGTACTATCAGTCAATTTTGCTAACAGTTCAAATAAAAAGTTTTCAAGTTTTCTTGGTAAATTATTAAAAACCATTATAAAAAGATCCGAAAGGTGAGCCAATGATTTTGGTAAAAATTTATGAAAGGAAACATCTATAGAATCATCCTCTTTAGTTTTAATATAAGCCTTTAGTTTAACTACATCTTCTTTTGATTCCATTGATTCATTATACTTTGAACTAACTATGTACTTTTCAAACTTTTCATTAATTCTATTAATTAATTCATTAGGAATATATTCACAACTAAAATATTTATCTATTTTATTATCTTCTAAATCTTCCAAATCAAACCATATTAATTTATAACTATCAATTTTTTTTATATAATTAATTATAATATAAAGATAATAACCTTCATAATTTAAAAGTTGTAATTCCAAAT
>DEUO01000088.1 GCA_002362595.1 Caryophanales bacterium UBA3260 | reverse complement strand
TCCATACAATCTATTGCATATATTTTAGTTTTTACCCAAAATTTATCTTTTTGTGTTACTAAAATAAACTCATAGTTATAACTATCATATAATTCATATTCATATACATCAATATAATATTTGACTCCATTATTATCTTTTATTTTCTTTTGAAAAAATCTATTTGCATATTGTTCATCTTTTGGAACATCAAATTCTTTATATCCTGCATTTATTAATATTTTATATGTCATAAATTACACCACTTTCCTACTTATATTTTTCATAAATATCATCAATAGTTTTAATAGAACTACTACAATCTTCTGGGTAATTAGTTTTCCACCAATTAAACTTGTTTTCTATTTTTTCTCTAACTTTTGAAGTATATATTAGAGTATTTTTCAATTCCTAATAAAACGGGTATAATAGAATTTCCACAAATACATACATCATAATTCGTAACTTCCATAAATCCATATCTATTGTTTTTATAAGATAATTTGTCTTTATAAGATATATACATATAATCATCTTTAAACAAATGATTAATCTTTAATGGTATGTAATCTATATCAACTACATCAGCTGTTTTTACATAGCCAAGCATATACCAAATTACTCTACTACGGATCTCTACATAACTTTCTGGCAAATCTTCTTTTTTTATTTTTGTTGGATATATCCCATGAGAATAAAGAAATTCATTATCAGTATCAACTGTTTCTCTGGGATTTTTTCCAAACTTTCCTCTTGTATATACATTTGAATTTATTCGTTTCATACTTCACCTACAATTCTCTAGGACAATGAGGCTTATAAAAGACATCACTGAATCCATATACTTTTTTACATTTATTACAAACAACCGCAATAACATCAAATCCTTCTATTATTTCACCATCACCTTTTTGGATCACTATATCTTGAGATTTGCATTTAGGACAAAATACTCCATTATCTTTAAATACTTCTTCTACAGTACAAAAATCTCTAACTATCTCATATCCATTTAAATAATCATATTTAGGTACAAATTCTCCTGTCTGAAAATCTTTAATTCTACCAAACATAAACTCTATTTTATCTACTTGTTTTTCTAAATGATAATGCCCACAGTACCACTTATCATAATCTATTGTTTCTTCTACAATATCCAAAAATTTTTCCATTGATTTATCTACTTTAGATTGGTCTATAAATGTTATAAATGTTTCTGTTGGCTCATATTTTAAAGGACATGTATGAGATAATATTACATCAATATGTTTATCTTTATATTTACTTAATATTTCTTCTTTTTCTTTTTCAGTTAACTGTTCATCTTTAAACCATTGATATCCACTAGATAATCTATAATCTTTATCTACTGAATAAGCTCCACCAATTACAAGAACTTTTTTGTTTCCGATTTCATAACATTCTCCATTTTTAGCAAAAATAATATAAGGAAATCTTTCTTCTATATATACTTTGCCACCAAACATATCTATTTCTTTATATGTTGAAATATTCTCTGGTCTTTCTTCATGATTACCCTGAATGCAAAATAGTTTTATTTTATATAAACTTATAAACTCTTTTAATTTTTGATCCTTACCATTTAAATAATAATTGATTCCAGCATCTCCTAAAATAATAATCATATCATCATCTGTTTGCTTTAAATGGCTTAATCTATAAAATTCTCCATGAGTATCACCTGTTATAAATATCATAACTTTTCATCTCCTAACTCGATTACTCCAATAATAATATAAATTTTCATTTAATAAAAAGGTGCAAAATAAAAACTAGCTATATTAATATAACTAGCTACATCTTAATATTGGTCAATCACATATGCAAGAGAACCTCCCACCACCAGCATTTATATGATTACTAATAACTAATACATCTCTACCATTACCATAAGGTGCTAATATTTTTTCTACTCTTTCTTTTGGTTCGATTGTTTCATCAGTAGTTCTAACCATTGTATTAGGAATACCTAATTGATCTAATCTATCATGTATATATTGAGATATTTTTAAAGTATATTCTTTCTCTACGATTCCATTACCAGATGCGCCCGGGTCACTTCCTCCATGACCAGCATCAATAACTACATTCTTCATAGTCTTCACCTCTATGATAGTATATGAAAAAAGAACCTAGTGGTTCTTGTAAACAAATAATATACTAGATATTAACAATATTAAACACTTATATTAATATTTTTTTCAGCTCATCAGAGCAATAAGTATTTATAAACTCTACCCTTTCTTCTTCACTTAAAACACTACTATTATTTTCAAATATATCCTTTAATTTTTTGTAATCACAATTAATACTTTCATGGCTAGCAACTATCATATCCATTTTAGATACATTTGTTAGATCTAAATTAATTCCATTTATTTTAGCAAGTGATTCTATAAATACTCTTTGACTTCTACCGTTACCTTCACGAAAAGGATGCAATGCATTAATATCAGCAAATAATTCAACTAATTTATTTAAAGTTTTGTCATTATCATAATCTACAAAATATTTTTCATTTTTTAATTTATTAAATACATCACTACCAAATGCTTCGATATGCTCAGCTAAACAAAATAAATCCCGCTTAGCAATATTACACTTTCTTATATCTCCTGCCCATCTATAGACGTCTTGAAATAAATATTTATGAATATCTTTTAAATACTTGAAGTCAAAATTCCCCTTTAAAGGGGCGTCATTAAATGCTGAAACTCTAAGAGAAACTAATTCTCTTTCAGCATTAAATAAATCTTCATCTTTGGTAATGTTAAGTTTATTGATTAAAACATCAGTACCTTTATAACAATAATCTGCTGTTCTCTCATAAGTATATTTATATTTATTATCCATAAATTCTCCTATATTTCTCTAGGATTTTTTCTCGTTCTTTATCATACGTAGACTTTCCTGTTATGCAATTATAAAGTTTTTGTTTTATTTCCTTAGTTAATGGCATACCTTCTTGAGCCATAGCACCATCAACTTTTCTTATTTTTTCTTGAATTTCTTTTTCAGTTAATTTTTTATTATTCATTAAAATCACTCGCTTTTTTAGAAACTTATCTGTATTTATTATACCATACATTCACTAATATATCATTAACCTTACCATAATAAAAAGACTATCATTAAAAGTATGTTAATATAAATAGCATTAGATTATATAGATTACAATTCGCTTATTGAGTCTATTAAAAATAAAGTGTCCCGCATCAAGAACATTTTTTCGTAGATTTCACCTCTATGATAGTATATGAAAAAAGAACCTGGTGGTTCTTTTTAATAATATAATTCATTTAATTAAATATTTATTTTAAACATTAGCTACTTTTTTTCTTTTTATTATAATTGCTACTATTACTAAAATTATTACACCAGTAATAACTGATAACACTATCAACAAGTCCTTTTTATTAGTATGACTATCTTTTGAATTATCATCTTCTAATTTACCAGTTTTTGAATTGTTTTTCTCTATATCTTTATCTTTTACACTATCGTCGTCTGATTCATTAGTTTCAGATTTATCTACTTCTTTATCTTTGTCTCCTGATTTGTCATCTTCTTTATTATCGGTATCAGAATCTTTATTTTCTTTATCTTCTTTATCCTTATCATTCAAGTTATTATTAACAGGATTCTTAACTTCAGAATTTTTAACTCTTATATCATAAGTAGCAGAATATATCTTACCGCCATAATCTATAGTTGCTATTAACTTAGTATTACCTGCTGATAAATATTTAACAGTTGCTACAGCATCTGCACCATTTTTTCTATATTGTACGTTTACTATTTGAGCAATTTTCTCATTTTCTATTCTAAATTTAATATCATTCTTTAAAAAAACAGGCATATTTTCTAATTCAACACTATATTTATCATTATAACCTATAGTCATTACAGGCCCTGGTTCTTCATATAAAAATTTTATTTTAGCAATTTTTACATCTATATCATAACTAGAAGAATATATTTTACCATTATAATTAATAGTTGCTATTAGTTTAGTTTTACCTGCTGATAGATACTTCACAATAGCTGTAGCATCTGCTCCATTTTTTCCATATTGTACATTTGTTATTTTAGCAATATTTTCATTTTCTACTTTAAAACTAATATTTTTCCTTTCAGAAATAGGAACATTTTCTAATCCAACATTATATTTATCATCAATACCTAAAGCCATTGCCGGTCCTGGTTCTTCAAGAAAAAATCTAATTGAAGGCACTGCATCAGTATCTTTCACTTCTATAACAGTAGAATCTGAAATTGTTTCACCTTCTTCAGTAACGTATTTAGCTGTTATAGTTGCTGTACCCGCCCTATTTGCCGTAATTAAACCATCTTTAACACTTAAAACACTATTGTTACTACTTGACCATGTAGCTGAAACATAACCTCTATGAAAAGACATCCCTTGAACTAAAAGCGTATTTAATTTTAAGGATTCACCTTTTTCCAAAACTGTACCTTCTAAGCGCTTATTATCTTCACGACCAAGCCATATCCTATAATTTGACTGATGAACAGTAGTTGTAATTTTACTTGTATAATTAACACCTTTATATGTTAAACTTGCTATTATATCTGTAGTTCCCAGTTTTTTTCCACTAATATCTGCAGTAATTACAGGATTAAATTTACTTCCACGAATAATAAATCGTACTTCAGCAATACTCTCATCTTTTACAGTTAATTTAATATTATCTGCTTCACTAATAGGAATGTCTTTAATATCAACATAACATCTCCTTGTATTATGAACCGTTAAAAAATCATCGTCTTCATAAGTATCCCCAAATCCATATAAAGATAACTTATTAGGATCATCTACAGCATAGCATTTTATATCAAAGACAAAAAATACTACTAAAATTAATAACATATAAAATACTTTTTTACTCATATCAAACACCTTTTATTTTAATTTCTATCTTATACCTAACTAATATCACAAATTTACAACAAACACAATCATTAATCGATTTTAACCATTCATCATTTTACATAATTTAAAGACGTTTATTATATCATAAGTAATTTATAATTATAGATATAATTCTTATTACGAAAAAAGAACCTAGCGGTTCTACCATTTTTCATAAAATTTCTTCTTTAACAATCACACTGAAAATATGACATTTTTCAGTGCAAATATCCAAACATAATCAAGCATAATTAAATTATTAATTATCATTTTTTTTAAGAGCTTTTTAACTCTAAAGACTTAACATCTAATTCCTTTCTCTTCGTATCTAGCGTATACAACATCTTAAATACATGATTAATATCTTTACCGCTCATAAATTCTCTTTCTCTTATATCAAAACGTCCCATTAAAGCAATTTTAATTCTTTTCTTCAAGTCTTTGCCATATTTTTTAATAATACCTATTACTTCATCTCTCGTTGCAGTATCTACCTTAAATGCATTAGGATATGTCGCTGCAATTAAATCAGCAATTATAAAATATGAAACTGGTGCTCTTTCTCCTTTAATAATTCTTCTATTTTCAACATTACTAAAATATTTGTCATAATAATTTCTACAATATTGTGGTATAGTAGCAAAATTATTATCATAATAAGAACGAATTTCATCATAACTAAATGTTTTCTGTTTTGTTATACCATCTCTTAACTTACACACACTAAGCATTAAACTAGAATTTATACTATTTATAGTTGAAGGATCATAATCAAGTCCAAGATACTTTACTACTTCTGGAGCTCCCATTCTTTCTTTAACACCCATACCAAAACTAAGATTAAAAATCTGAATAGCTAAAGATAAATCTCCATAAAATGGTAAATCAGGATTATCAATAGCTTTTAAATAATAATCAAAGTCAAACTTTTTAGCATTAGGATTACTATTTAAATCATATATACTTATTCTTATTCTATTCATATTGCCAACAACTTGAGCAACAGTTAATCCATATTTCTTAGCCATTTCTTCAAAAGTCATTCCATTTTTAAAGAAATCTTGCAATTTTATTCTATCTACTAAAGGGAAATATTTAAGTATTGGAATTATATCAGTTTCATAATCAATTCTACCTTCTATCTCGTTCTTTAGATATTTATAAATAGTAGCTATTGCACGATGATATCTTACTCTAATGCTTCCTTTAAGTTCATTATATTTTAAAGAAAGATCATCTAAAGTCATATACTCATAACCCTTTAATTCAAATAAATGACATATTATTTCTCTTTCTTTATCACTAATAGGCAAATGAACATCTTCTAATAAAGAATCTAATATATCTCTAGGAATAAATAAAATATCAGGTTTATTAATACCTATTTTGCGTCCCTTTAATTCATATTTAACAATTCTATCAGTATTATTAAAAGCAACTTTATTCATATCTAGTCTTTCCATAATCTTTTCTCTTGAAAGTACCTCACCAGTTTCGTTATATTTATTCTTTATACCATAACGAAAACTAACAAATTGCTTTTCACGAATAGATAAAATCGACTCACTTATATGACATTCTATCTCAGTTACTAAATCATTTTCAGTCAAAGTTACATCTTTAATTCTATACCCATAAAACATTTTATTGAATCGAGATATTAATAAATTAATTTTCGATGTTTCTATTCCCTTTAATTCTACTATTTCTTTTATTTCCATATAACTAATATATCTTAATCTTATTAATTCTTTTTCTTCTTCTGTTATTTTATCCTTTGCATACTCAAAAAAATTATTTAATTCATCTTCACTTATAATTAATGATGTCGAAATACCAAATCTAAAGAAATCAATCTTTCTTATAGCTGCTGTAATTATATTTGATATTCTTGTTGTTTTTAATCCTGTTTTTTTACTTAATTCTTCATAACTTTTTCCTTCTATTAAGAATTCTCTAAGCAATTCTCTTGTTTCAGGAGCAAAATTATATTGGGGACTTTCTATATAAGGAATATACATACTCTTATCAATATCTATATTTCTACCTAATCCGCTATATAATCTTATTGCATACATAAGAGTCGGTTCAAAAATGCCATTAAACTCTCTTCTAGACATATTATATATTTTAGCAATTTCTTTCCTTGAAAGTGGTTCTCCGTTAACACCAAAATATAAATCCATCATTTCTATTTTATCAGAACTAAATCTCTCACTATATTTATCTTTAACTTTTATCCACGATTCTTTTGTAAAATTATTTTCAAAATATTCAAATATATGATAATAGCTTCTTTCTAATCTAGAAATTAATTTTTGATTATCTGTATATAAATTTGAATCTGGATATGCGTCTCTAAATAATTTTCTATCTTTTCTTCCAAAGAAAAAAGTTTCTAAATATAATTGTTGTTCTTCTGTATAATCATCTCTAGTTCTTAAAAATTCTTTATATAATTTTTTTAAAGGAACATTTTTATTTTTTCTTCTAAAACCAAATTTTAAAATATTAACTTCTTTTTCTATATCAAAAGCACTTACATAACTTTTGTCATTATCAC
>DEUO01000038.1 GCA_002362595.1 Caryophanales bacterium UBA3260 | reverse complement strand
TTAATTTTACTATAATTTGATTATTTTGTAAAATATGTTTAGTAAATATTAAAATATTTTGATATAATTAAAATGGTGATTAGTATGGAATTTTTAGAGAAGTTTGGAATTCATATAAATAATAAAGATTTATTGTTACAAGCTTTAACTCATTCATCTTATTCTAATGAACATAATGTTAAAAATTATGAGAGATTAGAGTTCTTGGGAGACGCTGTTTTACAGATATTAATGAGCGATTACTTGTATAATAATTGGAATTTATCTGAAGGTGAAATGAGCAAAACACGTGCTGCTTATGTATGTGAAACAGCTTGTGCTAAATATGCTGAAGTAATTAATTATAAGCCATATATTAGAGTAGGTCATGGACAGATTAATAATATCAATGAAACGATTGTTGCAGATATATTTGAAAGTATTATGGGCTGTATATATTTAGATCAAGGAATAGATGTAGCTAAGAAGTTGTTCGAACAAGTTGTTATACCTTGTGTTAAAGATAATGATGGTTTTTTAGGTGATTATAAAAGCAAGTTACAAGAACTAGTTCAAACAACTAAAAAGTCTTTAGAGTATCGTCTTATAGGTGAATCAGGACCTGCTCATAATAAGAAGTTTGAAGTAGAAGTTGTTATAGATAATATTATTTATGGTAAAGGACAAGGCAAGTCCAAAAAAGAAGCAGAACAAAAAGCCGCAATGGATGCGTATAATAAACAAGCTAGATTATAGGTGATTTCATGTATTTAAAATGTATAAGAGTAAATGGATTTAAATCTTTTGCTGAAAAATTAGAATTAGATATAGATAAAGGAATTACAGGAATAGTAGGCCCTAATGGTAGTGGTAAAAGTAATGTTTTAGATGCTGTTAGATGGGTTTTAGGCGAACAATCAGTTAAAGCTTTACGTGGTTCATCCTCAATGACTGATGTAATATTTGCTGGTTCTAAATCAAGAAGTGCTCAAACAAGAGCTACTGTGTCATTAGTATTTGATAATACAGATCATTATTTAAATAGTGAATTTAGTGAAATAGAGATAAAAAGAACGGTTTATAAATCAGGCGAAAACGAATATTATATAAATAATGCTAAAGTAAGGCTTAAAGACATTACTGATTTATTTATGGATAGTGGTGCTGGTAAAGAGTCGTTCAATATAATTTCCCAGGGAGCAGTCGCTGATATAATTAATAGTAAACCTGAAGATAGAAGAGTTATATTTGAAGAAGCAGCAGGAGTACTAAAGTATAAGAAACGTAAGGAAGAATCTTTTCGTAAATTAGATAGAACTAATGAAAATTTAGCGAGAGTTAATTTACTTATTGATGAACTTTTAACAACACTTACGCCATTAAAAGAACAAAGCGAGAAAGCTTTAAGGTTCTTAGATTATAAAAAGGATTTAGAAAATATTGAGATAGCTTTAATAGCAAGTGATATTGAAAAGATTAATACTGAATATTTAGGAGTAAAAGATAAAGTTGAATCTTTAAATAAGGAAGTAGAAAGATTAAATATTACTAATAATACAGATAGTTCTAAAGTAGAAGAATTAAAAGCTAAGAGTTTAAAGTTAGATCAAGAGATAGAAGAAAAGACAACACTTGTTTTAAATTTAAATCAAGAGTTAGAAAAGCTTAATAGTAAGAAACAAATAACTATTGAGAGACAAAAGTATGAAATAGATGGAAATAAGTTAGAAGAAAATATATTAGAACTTAAAGAAACTGTTTTAAAGATGCTTAATAATGTAGAAAGTGCTAGTAATGAGGTTGAGGCTTTAAAAAGAGAATTAGAAGTAAAACAGTTAAAAAGTATGGAACTTATTAAGTTGAATGAGGATAAGAAGAATAAAAGAAATAATTTGACTCGTGATATTAATGAAGTTAATAAAGATATTATGAGCATTAATAATAGAATAGATATTTTAAATGAGAATATATCTAATGATACTAAGTTACCTTATAGTGTTAAGAATGTTATTAATAATGTAAGACTTAAAGGTATTCATGGTGTTTTAGGAAAACTTTTAGATGTGCCTGAAAAGTATGTAACTGCTATTGAAACTAGTTTAGGAGCTAATAGTAATGTAATAGTAGTTGACGATGAAGTGAGAGCTAAAGAAGCTATTAATTATTTAAAAGAAAATAAATTAGGACGTGCTACTTTTTTTCCACTTTCTATTATAAAAGCAAGAAATGTACTATATGAAGATTTAGAAGCAATTAAGAGTTTAGAAGGATATATTGGTACTGCTGATTCTTTAGTTAATTATGATGAAAAATATAAAAATATTGTTCTTAATCAATTAGGTAATGTAATTGTTGTAGATAACATAGATACTTTAAATAAAGTTGGTAAGTTAATTAAATATAAGTATAAAATTGTTTCACTGGAAGGTGAAATACAATATGCTGGTGGTTCTATTACTGGTGGTAATGTTAAAAATAGTAGTAGTTTACTTAATCAGAAATATGAACTTGATAGATTAAAGAAAGAATTAGAAGAAAAAAATACTTATTTGAGTAGTTTAGAAAGTAATATGAGTATAGTTTATAAGGAGATAGATAAAGCTTCTGAAGAATTAGAACGTACGCAAAGAGAAGTTATTTTACTTACTGAACAAGTTAATTATAAGAAAGATTATTTGAAGAACGTTAAAAATAATTATGAAGAAAAGAATAATGAACTTAATGGAGCTTTAAATAAACAAGAGAATACTCTTGATAAGGAATTAGAAGAGATAATTAATGAGTATTATGAGAAGAGTGCTTTAAGAGATAAAGAAAATAAGATTCTAGATAAACTAAAAAAGGATAAATCTGATTTAAGTAGTGAAATTGCTAGTTTAGAGAAGACTTATCGTGAGATGAATAGTGAAATTACAGCTAAGCAAAACGAGTTAAAATCACAGGAAATTAAGCTGGGTAAGATGGATGTTAAGTTAGATAATTTATTACTTGTTTTAAATGAAAATTATAGTCTTACTTATGAGAAAGCTCATGCGTTATATACTCTTGATGTTGAAGAAGATATGGCTAGAATTACTGTTAGTAATTTAAAAGCTAAGATTAAGGAGTTAGGTGAAGTTAATACTGGAAGTATTGCTGAATATGATAGATTAAATGAAAGATATACTTTCCTTACTTCACAGAGAGATGACTTAGAAGGGTCTGTTACTAGTCTTCTTAAAGTTATTGACGAAATGGATGATCTTATGAAGTCTAAATTTATGGAGACTTTTGAAAATATAAGAGAAGAGTTTAAAGTTGTTTTCAAAAAGTTATTTAAAGGTGGCGAAGGAGTATTAGAATTGACTAATCCTGATGATATTTTAACAACTGGTATTGAAATATCTGCACTACCTCCAGGAAAGAAACTTAATTCAATTGCTTTATTATCTGGTGGTGAAAAAACATTAACTGCAATAGCGTTGTTATTTGCTATTCTAAATGTAAAACCTGTTCCTTTCGTAATATTAGATGAAGTTGAAGCAGCTCTTGATGAAGCTAATGTTGATGCTTTTGGCAATTATTTATTATCAAGAAAAGAAAGAAGTCAATTTATTATAATAACTCATAAGAAGAGAACAATGGAATATGCTGATGCATTATATGGTATTACAATGCAAGAATCAGGTGTTTCTAAATTGGTTAGTGTAAAATTAGAAGATTAAGAAATAAAAGATTGTTTAGATAAGTTTTTAATAAACAGTCTTTTTATTTTTGATAAAAAGAGTTATAATTTATCTATAATAGATTTATGATAAAAAATAAAAAGTGGAGGTTAATATGAGAAAGACATTTGATGCAATAAATGATGTAGGTATAAAAGTAAGATATACTATTTTAGCGATAACAGAAGAAAATGATGATAAATATGTTATTTATACTAATTTTATATCTTCTGATAATGAATTAGGTGTTAGAATAATGGCTGCTAAAATAATAAATGAAGAAACTTTTGAAATTGAAAAAATTGCCAAGGCAAAAGAGAATGAATTAATTGATGCATTTAAGATGGAAATGATATGCTCTGGTAAAAAAATTAAGAGAGTAATTTAATGATGTAACTATTAAAGTATGATACTTTGTTATAGTTACTTTTTTTATGAAATTAACATTTTGATATATTTGCTTTGCTTATTGTTTTGTGTTAGAATATGTTTTATTAATTAGGGGGATTGAAATGAGAAAGATGTTTTTTTTAGAATATGAAGATGATTTAAATAGAGCTAAGTCTGTTTTATTACAATATTATTTAGAATTTGATCAAAAGAAAAGCATGGCACATAATTCTTTTTTAAATGGAACGATTAGTGAAGAAGAATACAATAGAATTAAAGGGTATAGGATAGATGAATATCATGAAGATGATAAGGAATATTCTTTATCTAAAGAACAAGTTGATTTTGTCAGAGAATATGCTTCTTTGGATGAAAATGGAGATGTTTTATTAGATTCTTTAAATCCAATGTATGAAAAGAAATTAGCAGAATTAAAATCTGTTTTTGAGTCGATTAGAATGTTTAATTATTGTGAATCACTAGATTTAGATGAATTAAGAACTTTATTTTCATTTGTTGTAAGTGATTATTATGATGAAACAGAGAAGAAATTACAAGAAGCTTTAAGAAGTAATAAGGCTGAAGTTGTAATTGATGAAAAGGTAATAACTAGGGAAACAATACCGGGTATGCTTGATAAGTTGCCATTGCATAAACAAAAAGCAATTGATAAAATAAGTATATCTTCAAGAGAAGAGTTACGTTCTTATATAAGTAAGTTTTATAAGATAGATTATAAATATTTTACATGGTATAGTTTAAGAAAATTACAATATGATGCTAATGATAAGAAGAGATATCAAGGACATCAAGATAGATTGACCGATATAGTATTACAATATCGTTCATTAAATGATAAAGGAGATAGATATAATACTTTAGTTAATGAGTTTGATATACTTAATAATCAATATAGAGACTTTTTATCTGTTTCTAGTGTAGTAGTGACTATACCAATTAAGAAAAAGGTTTCATTAAAAGGTTTAGCGCATAAGAATAATTTAAGTGAATTAGCAGTAATATTTACTGAATTATTTGGTATTGCTGGTATGGAAGAATATATTGAATCTTTAGATAGTTATAATATTACTGATCCATTTCAAATATATATGTCAAATGTTTATCCATTAATTAATTATGTTGATGTAAATGATTTTAGAGAAAAATTATTAGAGAATCTTAGATTATTTTATGAAAAGAAAATAAGCAAATGTCGTTTAGAAATGCAAGAATTAAGTAATTTGATGACTTTAGATAGTAAGAAGCTAGAGGGAGAATTAAGTGTCGCTAGTGAGGAAGCTACATATAATAGAATGGCTGTTTGTAGTTTAGACAATAAAGCTAGTTTAGATGGTTTTACTACGCCAGAAGAAGATAGAATATTTAGTGATATGCTTGAATATTTTGAAACTGATTATAAAAAGGATATTGTAGTAAATATGGAAAAGAGGAACATAGATGAGCTACGAAATGGTAAAAGAAATAGTTAGAAAAGTATCTTTAATTATTAAAGAATTAGATAGTTTAACTGATGCAATGATTGTTAGCCAATATAATATTACTGATTATATTGATAGAGATGATTTGGTACTTAAAGTGATTAAGCAAAAAATAGGAGATAGTGATTTTGAAATATATGTAAGATATTGCAATTATTATCGTTTGCAAAAAGAAAAAGAGTTTAATGATGCAGTTGGTGTTTTAACAAGTCAAATTGATGATGTTACTAATCTTTATAATAGAAGACAGGAATTAATGTATACAAGATATTTGATTTCTGATGATAAGAGTGAATTAAAAAGAGAGATATTATCTTTACCATGGATTCGTTTAAAAATTGATTATGGTCAATTAAAAGACGAACATAATAAACTTGCTTCTACTATTAATCATGGGATTATTGCGAATACTAAAATAGATGATGAAATAAATGAGATTAAAGCTAAGAGTTTTATTACTAGAAATAAGAGAAAGATAGCAGCAATGCAAGAAGAAAAGAGAACTTCAGCTAATGATAATAGAAATGAAGTATTAAGATTAAAACAAAGTGTAAAGAGATTATTTAATGCTTATATTGATTCTCTAAAGAGTTTAGTATTAGAAGGATTAGCAAATGACAGAATATTTTCGTTAGCTGGTGGTTCTTCTAGTAATGAGAATAGAGAAGAAAGTATTAATAGATTATATGAAGAGTTTATGGCTTATGTTAATTTAATGGAAAAAGATAAAGAAGAAAGTTTTGCTAGTTATATTGAAGAAGGTGTATTTCCTCCTGTATTAAGATTACAAGCTGTTGATCCTCTTACATATCAAGATTATTTAATTAAATTCTTGTCAAGAGATTTAGATAGTAAAATAAATAAATGTTTTGTTGAATCTAATGAAATTATGGATAGAATTAGAATATTATTAGAACAACAAAAAATGTGTATAGGAGAATTAAGTAATAATAGTGGACAAATAGTTATTAATAGAAGCGAAAGCCCGACAGAAGAAGAAAGCAAAATATTCTCTTTAGTATATAAAGAACAAAATAATTAAATGAACACGAAGAATGCTAAATATAGCATTCTTTTTTTTAGACAAATATGTTATAATTTTTATAGTATAGGAGAATACATATGGGCAATTCAAGAACTAAGAAGACAGTAATATTTTTACTTATTTTATTAATTATTTGTATTGTAGTATTTAGTGTTTATTATTTTTTAGTAGAACATAAGAATCCTTTTTTAGAATTTTTTAAAAATGTTACTTCTGAAGAAAAGATTAATGATAATTATAATGGTATTTATACTTATGAAGAAAGTCTTAATGGTTCTTATTATATTTTTAATAATTGTTCTGTAACAAATATTAAGAATTATATATTAATTAAAGATGATAAGTATTATACTTATAGAAGTACTTGTATGGGAACTTATTATAAAGAAGAGGGAAATACTAAGGATTTAACTTTTGTTATAGCTGATAGTAATGATACATATATGATTAAGTATAATGGGAATGATTATCTTAAAGATGTAACTACGACATATATTAAGCCAAATAATGAGATTGGTGAAAAACTTAAGGATTTATCGACTGATTCGTTACAACTAATTTTTGATGAGACACAGTTTGCGGGGAATGAATATGACATTAGTGGTAAAAATATTAAAAATAATAAACTTTTAAGATTTAGTTATTATAAAGAACCTGGTGTTATTGTTATTGATAATAAGAGTGATAAAGATAAAACTACTCTTTATGATTATTTTGTTAAGGATAAGAGTAAGATACCAAAAATCTATCTTTATGGAGAAAATATTGCAATTGTAGAACAAGATGATAATAAAAGTGATAGTAATAAATACGCTTATATGTTTTATTTTTTAACACCAGATGGAATAAATTATGATTTGCGAAAAGAATTTCCAATAATGGTAGATGATGATATCATATCTTATGATAGAAGTGTTTATGTTTCTTATAATCCTAGGAAGCGTAATTTTACTATTTTAATTGGCGATGATAAGAAAATGTGTGATGATAATTTTGATAATAGTAATGGAGATAAAATCGCTTATTACGAGTTTGAACTTAATTATAACTATATAGAAAATAGTTTTTCGAGACCTACTTTTGTAAAAAAAGGCTATATGTCTGAAGGATGTAGGTATGTTAATAGTATAAAGGAGAGGTAATATGATAGAGGGTATAGTTTCAGTAGTAGGATTGTGTATTACTTTTTTTCCACCATTAATGTATTTGAATTATTTATTAACTCATGTTAATCAGAAGACTAGATTTGATTATCATATAGAAATAGTTAATGAGAAAAAAGGGAAGTATGCTGTTATACTTGCTTATCTTGAAAGAATAATGTTTGGAGTACTTATTTGTGTATTAGGAATATTAATGAGTGAGTTTTTTAGAAATGATGCTATTTTTAAAATATTAGTTTTTGTTTTTGTTTTTTATATTATTGTTAAATATTTTGACGAAAAAAATGAAAAATAGTAAAAGAAGATGTAAATCTTTTTTTTATATGGTATAATTGTTATAGTATGGATTATAAAATATGGAGATTGATGAAGTATGAGATTTAAGGAAGAATTTATATCGGAATTAGTTAGAAGACTGAAAGAAAATATCGATATTGTAGAATCTAGTTTTAATTTAGTTAATGTTACGCTTGTTAAGAGTAGATTATATACAATAAATCCAATTGAATTTCACTTATCTATTTTATTAGAAGATGATCCATATATATTTTTAAATAAATTAGTTTATATAATAGTTAATAGACAGCAAGTTAAAGTAAGTAGTACTAATATAGCTTGTGATTTGTTATTAGAACTAATAAATTTAATACTAGATGAGTTTAGTATGGAAAGGATTGACAAAATTGAAAAATAATAATAATTTTCGCGATAATTTATTAATTGACTATTTGGATTTATTAGTTAAAAGTAATAATAGAGATGAATTTGTTAAAGTTTATGAATCTATTGCTACAAAGATGAGAGATTTAATTAAGTCAGCCGAAGACATACAATTTTTAAATAAGATTAATGGAATATTAGCTTATCAGAAGGCTGGTATTACGCTAGGAGTGGTTAAATGAGATGTCCTAAATGTGGCGCTTTCATGCAAGAAGATAAAGATATTTGTCTAATGTGTGGAACTAATGTTAAGACTTATGTACCAGATACTAATCCTAATGCTACTTTTAGTTCAAATAATAGTTCAGCCTTTGGTAGCGGTAATGACTTTAGAACTGGAGCTTTTAATGGAGTTCAACCATCATTATCTAATACACCAGTAAATAGTTTTGATAATAAAGGTCCTTTTAAGCCTGCACCAATAAAGAAAGAAGATAAAGATATATTTGATTATTATCAAGAAAATAAGGGCTTAGTTAATTTGATATTTGCAATAGCAATAGTAGGAATTATTATTTTGTCGGGCAATTTCTATTATAAATCACGTACTAAAGAAGTTAAATTAGAACCAGTTATTCAGAATTTATATTTTAAAGTAGATGAGTCTTTTAGTCCTTTATCTACTAATAATAGTAGTAGTGTTTCTTATGCTAAAAGTGGAACAACGGGTAATGATTGTATGATTACCATTACAGTAGGTTCTGCAACATCAAATAATCATGTTGAAGATTATTTTTATCAGGTAAAAGAACTTATTGAACCTGAAAGAAATCAATCAAATAATATTGTTTCTAAGTCTTCTATATATACTCCAGCTGATAGTAGTGCAGTAATTAATGGAGCAACTTGGTATTATTTAAATGTTTTTTATAAAGAAAATGATAATTCTGATCCTGTTTTGTTAAAAAATAGATATTTAACTTCTATGGATAAGGGTTTTTATTATGATGTACAATTATATAATAATTTTAATGATAAAGTATGTAGTGCATCACTTGATAGTTTTGCAAAATCAATGCAATTTATATATAAATAGAAGGAGGTTTAGCATGAAAAGATGTCCAAAATGTGGTACAGTACTTGATGATGATAAGAAAAGATGTTATATGTGTGGCACAGATTTGTTAAAGAGTTCTATTACGCAATTTGGAGAATCTTTTGATGCGCAAATTGGTGCTGCTGTTACAACAAGTCAAGATAATGTTTTTAATAATGTTAATGATATTAATGCTAATTTAAATGATGCAGTTGGTAATAGTAATCCTGATATGTCTACTTTTACTAGTTCAGGGGCTGATTTTTATAATAATAATTTAAATGATTTAAATTCAATGCAGTATGATAATCGTACAGCAATTGAAAAGATATTTTCTGGCAATCAAAGATTTAAAAGTAAACATGAAATTAATGCGGAAGTAGCAATGAAAAAGACCAATAAAATAGTTGATAAACCAAAAAATACTAGTAATATGAATAGTGCGACTGGTATGGATTCTTTTAATGGCCCAGATCAAAGTATTAGTAACAATTCTATAAGTAATAATTTAGTTAATACTAATCCTTTTGATAATTCAGTTGGGAATCCTTTTGCAGGTAGTCAAAATAGTAGTTCAGTAGATAGTTCTAATACTTCTTCTTTTACAGGAATGCTTAATGTTAATAAAGAAAATATTGGTAGACCTGATTTAATGCCTCCTTTAGCTAGTCAGCAAAATAATATTAATAAAGAATTTTTACCACCTGATGTTACCAATACTATTAATAAGCCAGTTAAAGAAAAGAAAAAAATAGATTTTTCTAGTATTAAATGGGGAGATAATTTAAAAAAGAGTAAAATTGATAATGGAGAAGGATTTCATGTTGATGTAAGCTTGGTATTAAATACTGCTTGTTTTATTGTATTTATAGTAGGTGTTATATTTGTTTATTTTAAACTTATAAAACCTAAAAATAATAATGATTTAAGTTTTGGAGGATTATACTATAAGATAAATGAAAAGTTTGTTTTAAAGAATGAAGATTCTGGTAATAGATTTTATAGATATGGAGAAGATTGTTCATTACAAATTTCTTTTGGTACTAATTATGATAGTAATAATAGTACAAGTAAGTATTTTGAGAATATAAAAGAACAGTTTTCTAATGAAGATGGGTATATAACTCAAGATTCTAAGTTAGACATACAAGGTAATAAATGGGATTCTTTAGAAGTATTGCAAATAGAAAAAAATGATTCAAGTGCAACGGGAGCACAACCTAGAATTAAATATAGATATGTTTCCATTGTTTATAAAGGTAATTACTATAGAATTAATTTTTCTAATACAAAAAGTAATAATGAATGTTCAGCAATGTATGATGAAGTGGTTAATTCGATGGAATTCAAACAATAGAAGATAATTTAAGGATAATTATCTTTTTTTCTTTTTTAGTTTGATAAAATATGTTATAATTTTATTTAGAATAGATATTTATATAATATAAAGGGATAGCTGGTGTTTATATGACAAATGAAAAAAGAAAAAAAGATAATTATCCTTAAATTATCTTCTATT
>DEUO01000103.1:10259-10483 GCA_002362595.1 Caryophanales bacterium UBA3260 | reverse complement strand
AACATATGAAGATGATTATAAAAAAATATTTCAAAATAATAAGTATAAAGTAATTATTAAGAGTAATTTACACTATTTAATAATACTAATAATGGAGAATTAAGATGAAAAAGATTATAATTTTAGTTATTATATGTGCTTTATTAACATTGGGAATATCTTATTCAGTTAAGATTAAAGTAGAAGAATATAGTAATAGTGATTTTAGTGTTTCTTAACTGAAT
>DEUO01000103.1:444-10023 GCA_002362595.1 Caryophanales bacterium UBA3260 | reverse complement strand
TGTTTCTTATGACTCTACTTGGAAGAAAGAAAAAGATAGTAATAGTAATGGCTTATATTTGAAACATAAGAAAAGTGAAGCTATTTTAAATATTCAATGTAAGGTATTAAGTAATAATTATATTGATACTAAGTTAAAGGATATAGTTGATGATATTATTTATAGTATTGAAGAACAAAATAATAATCCACAATTAATTCAGAGATTAGAAATTGTTAATAAAAAATATGAAGCTTATTCTTATTTATATGAAGTAGAAAAGGAACAAATATTAGTAAATATTTATAAGAAAGATAATAAGGTTATTATTGCTTATTATAGTGCTAATAGTGAATATTATGATATAGTTTTAGATAGTGTAGATACTATTTTAGAGAGTTTAGATATTAAAACAGGTATAAAAGTAAATTAACGTCAAGTTAATTTATTTTTTTGACATTACTTAATTTGTATGCATATAATTAGATATAAAGCAGATTATGTTAGTAAGGAGTAGTAATTTGCTAGCGCCAGGTCCACTATGGATGACGAGGTTAGTAACTATCGAAAGATTCGGCGGGTGTTACTACGTAGTAATGGAAACGTTAGAAGTGTTTTAAAAAGTAAAATCAAAATTATAACAAAGAACATTTCTCCATATTTTTTTGTATGGAGGAATTTTTTATGTGTGGAATAGTTGGATATATAGGAAAAGAAAAATGTATATCTAAGATTTTAAGTGGCTTAGAATCACTAGAATATAGGGGGTATGATAGTGCAGGAATAGCTTATGTTAAAGATAATAAAGTTAATATTATAAAAGAAGAAGGAAGAATAGCTAAT
Organism: Caryophanales bacterium UBA3260; assembly: GCA_002362595.1. The sequence continues at coordinate 9,201 of DEUO01000103.1, read as the reverse complement.
TTAAAAGAAAAAATAAATAATAATGAAGATAGCTATTTAGGAATAGGACATACAAGATGGGCGACGCATGGTAGACCTTGCCAAGTAAATAGTCATCCTCATCGTGTTGGAAAAATTACTTTAGTTCATAATGGAATTATTGAGAATTATGAAAGTTTAAAAAAAGAGTTAAGCAATTATGAGATGGTAAGTGAAACAGATAGTGAAGTAGTTGCAGCTTTAATAGATAAACTTTATGATGAAGAAAAAGATATGATGAAAGTTTTAGCTAAATTAAAGAATTATTTAGTAGGTAGTTATGCTTTAGGTATTATTGTTGATGGTGAGGATAAAATATATGCCATAAGGAAAGATAGCCCTCTTATTTTAGGAGTAACGGAAAAAGGCAATTTTATTGCTAGTGATGTTCCTGCAATTTTACAATATACAAATTTATATTATATATTACTTAATGATGAATTTGCAGTCTTAAGTGATGATGATATAGTTATTTATGATAATGAAGGCAATATATGTACTAAGACTTTACTTACTTTTGAAGGAAGTAGAGAGGCTGCTATGAAAAATGGTTATGATCATTTTATGTTAAAAGAAATATTTGAACAACCTAAAGTTGTAATGGATACTATTCGTGAATATGTTACTGATTTAAATACTTTAAAAGAAAAATTAGATGGTTTAGAGAAATATGAAGAAATAGATATTGTAGGATGTGGAAGTGCTTATCATGTGGGATTAGTTGGAAAAAGCTTGATAGAAAAATATGGTAAGATAAGAGTTAATGTTGATATAGCTTCTGAATATAGATATACAAATCATATTTATAAAAAGAATCATTTGATTTTAGTAATAAGTCAGAGTGGAGAAACAGCAGATACTTTAGCAGTTTTAAGAAAAGCTCATGAGGATGGAATAGCAACTTTGGCAATAGTTAATGTTGTTGGTTCATCAATTGCTCGTGAAGCAGATAAAGTACTTTATATAAAAGCTGGTGTAGAAATTGCTGTTGCAACAACTAAAGCTTATTCATGTCAATTAATGATGCTTTCTATTATAGCAATGTATTTAGGTATAGAGAATGGTCTTTTAGATGAAAGTATTTTTAATGAATATAATAAAGTAGGTAAGTTAATAGAAGATCTTCTTGCTGATACTAGTGATACAGAAGAAGTTGCTAAAATGATATGTAATCATAAAGATATTTTTTACTTAGGTAGAAAGATAGATTATGCATTATGTATGGAATCTTCATTAAAGTTAAAAGAAGTTAGTTATTTACATAGTGAAGCGTATGCAGCTGGAGAACTTAAGCATGGAACTATCAGTTTAATAGAAGAAGGAACTCCTGTACTTTCTATAATTACAGATGATGATATAAGACTTAAAACTTTAAGTAATGTAAAGGAAGTATGTTCTAGAGGAGCATTAAGTATTATTATTACTAATGAAGATGTACTAGATAAAAGTATATATAATAAATTAATTATGGTACCTAAGTTGCATGATTTAGTAGGAAGTGTTCTAGTAGTTATTAAATGTCAATTAATCGCTTATTATGTAGCAAAATATAATGGATGTGATATTGATAAACCAAGAAATTTAGCTAAGAGCGTTACTGTTGAGTAGAGCTATTCTTTAAGGCTTAAGCTGATTTGACATGAATAATTAATTTTGTGTATAATAGTATTTAGGTGAAGCAAAATGAAGGTAGAAACTGTAGAGTTAAAGAATATGGCTGTTAGAATAAGTCAGTATCCCGAAGATAGAAAAGCAGAGTTCTTACTTGTTGGAAGAAGTAATGTTGGAAAAAGTTCATTTATTAATTCATTAATTTCACGTAGAAATTTTGCTCGTACAAGTGCTACTCCTGGAAAAACACAAACTTTAAATTTTTATTTAGTTAATGACTTATTTTATTTAGTAGATGTACCTGGATATGGGTATGCTGCTACATCAAAAGATACACAGAAAAAATTTGGAATGATGATAGAAGAATATTTAATAAATAGAGAAAATTTAAAAAGAGTATTTTTGTTAGTTGATTATCGTCATAAACCAACTGATGATGATTTGTTAATGTTTAATTTTTTAAAATACTATAACTTAAATGTAACAATAGTAGCAACTAAATGTGATAAAGTAAGTCAGAAAGATAAAGTAAAGTGTGATAAAGCTTTACAAGATGCTTTTGAATTAAAAGAAAATGATAATATAGTTATATTTTCATCAGTTACTAAGAAAGGTAAAGAAGAAATATATTCTATTATAGAGAATTCTTTAGGAAACTAGATGTTTCCTTTTTTTATTAATTTTACTTAATTCAAAATATATGATAAAATACGACTGGAAGTGAGGGGTATAAATGAAAAAAACAGTATGTTTAGTTGGAAGACCAAATGTTGGTAAAAGTACAATTTTTAATAAGCTTATTAAAGAACAGAAAGCTATTATTTTAGATACTCCAGGGATTACAAGAGATCGTATTTATGGTGATGTTACTTATGATGATAAGAAATTCTTACTTGTAGATACAGGGGGAATAGATTTAGGTGAAGGAGATTTCAATAAAGATATTGAAGCTCAAGCAGAAATAGCTATTAAGGAATCTGATGTTATTGTTTTTGTTGTAGATGGAAGAGAAGATTTAACAAGTAACGATTTATACATTCGTGATAAGTTATTAAAGACTAATAAGAAGGTAATTGTAGCTTTAAGTAAGTTAGATAACTTTAAGATGCAAGAAGAAAGAATATATTATTATTATGAGTTAGGTTTTGAATATGTTATTCCTGTTTCATCATTACATAATTTAGGTATTGGTGATTTATTAGAAGAAATAACTAGAGATTTTGATAATAATATGGTAGAAGATGATGATAATTTAAAATTTTCTATTATAGGAAGACCGAATGTTGGTAAAAGTAGTTTAGTAAATGCTATTTTAAATGAGGAAAGAGCTATTGTTTCTAATATAGCTGGAACAACAAGAGATTCTAGTGATACACGTTTTAAGTATAATGGAGAAGAATATACAGTAATTGATACTGCAGGAATGCGTAAGTCAGGCAAAATATATGAATCTGTAGAAAAGTATAGTTTATTAAGAAGTTTAAAAGCAATAGATAGATCTGATGTATGTGTTTTAGTTATCGATGCTGGAACTGGTATAATTGAACATGATAAACATATTGCTTCTTATGCTATTGAAGCAGGTAAGGGATTAGTATTAGTTGTAAATAAATGGGATTTAGTAGAAGATAAAGATAAGAAAATGAAAGAATGGAAATTACTTTTAGAAAATGAATTTCAATTTATGACTTGGTCAAAAGTAGTATTCTTATCTGCTTTAACAAAGAAAAGAATACATACTTTAATGCCAGAAATAATTAGTGCTTATGAAAATAATCATCGTGAAGTAAAAACATCTATTTTGAATAATGTAATTAATGAAGCTACTAGATTACATGAAGCTCCTGGATATAAGGGTAAAAAATTAAAAATATATTTTAGTAGTCAAACAGGTATATGTCCTCCTAAATTTACATTTAGATGTAATAATAAAGGATTAGTTCATTTTAGTTATGAAAGGTATTTAGAAAATACAATAAGAAAGAATTTTGATTATACAGGAACACCTATTATATTACAATTTAAAAATAGAGGAAATAAAGACGAAGAAGAATAATTATTTTTTTAGAATATTGAATGATGAAAACTTGCATTCAATATTTTTTTTGATATACTATATTTATTATTTTTTGATATTTATAGGGGAGAAGATTATGCAAATAAGAAGTATGGATGAAGAATTAGTAGTAATTAATAATATACGTAATCTTACATCTGTTAAAATTTGGGATTTAGTACAGCATGATAAGGGCAAAGACTTGGTTGTACCAGCAATACTTATAACCTATGATGGCGGAAAGCAATTGAATCTATGTGCTAAGGATAATTGTTTTAATGAATATGTAAGAAAAGTAATTGAAGTATATAGAGATGAGAAAGATGATATTCTTGAGGATGCTTTAACTGATCCATTTAGGTTACGTAGTAGTATTGATATAGATGAATATACTAAGAAGATTTTGGAAAGTGGTAATTTAGAGAGAATTAGTGAAATATACCGTTTTTATCAAGATAAGGAAGTTTATGAAAATAGTTTGTCTTTTCAAGTTGATGATATTAAATCTTTAATTAAATTAGTTCAATATCATATAATACGTTTATTTTCTAATACTGATAGAACAATAGTATTTAAGCCAGATTTTAGTGGGTTTAGAGATAATTATGTTATGATGGGACAAGTTGATGGAATAGAACATTATTTTCCGTTTACAATAGATAAGAAAGATGGTAATAATTATTCTTTTTCTATAAATGGGTTGGTTAATAAAAATATACCAGTAATGGTTGATGTATCTTTTAAGAAAGATGAAATATCAGTTGTATGTTTTGTTGATGGCTATGAGTTAAGAGAAGAATCTAGATATGTTGTAACTAACGGAGTTATTAAAGAGATTCATGATGTAACAAGAAAAGGTATTACAATCGGTTATAAGAATAACGATTTAGAAAGAACAGATAGTAATCCTTTACAGAATATCTCAGAGTTAGATGAAGATGTTGATATGAGCTTTTTTGTTCTTCCTTGGGGTGCAGTATATGGATGTAATGTAGTAGTAGATGACGTAAGTGATTATGAAAAGGTTATAACAATTCATAATATGTATTGTGATGCAGACAGTGATAGTTTTGTAAAAAAGGAATACTTTTCTAAAAATTATAAGAGAAATAGAACAGCTACTTTAGATTCAGAAGATATGATGATGGATGAAGTTAGAAAAAATGTTTTAGGAGTAAGTATAGATAGAGAAAATAGATTGTTTGTTATAGAAACAGAGTTCTTTGGTATAGGTACAATGTCTGATAGTAAGTATTACTACACAGGTTGTTATGCCGAAGATGGAATAAGTGGAGTTGTAAGAAAGAGATTAGTTGGACTTAGTCATGATAAAAATATTATTCGAAATAGTGATTTAGTAAATAAACATAGGATATTAAAGTTAGTAAAGGGTGAGTAGGATGAGTTTATTTAATCAAACAGAGGAAGAAAAAGTAATAAAGAATTTAATAAGAGCTATTAGAAATGATAGTAGGTTAGGTAGTGAAGATAAAAATTATTTAGTTAACTATGTTAATGATGTAATGAATGGTGTAAGAAATAATGATTTTTTTGAATTTGATTATTTAGTAAGAGCGATTACATCTTTAGTTGAACATAAGGAAGATGAATATTATACAGCAGAATCACTACTTGCGAAGTATATAAGTGTAGTTAAACAGTTTTTACCAGAAGGACCACAGACAGAAGATTATAAAGCTGTAATGGAAATGATTATTAATAATTTTTATGGCGATAAAGGGTTCATAAATGAGAATTTGTACGATGAAAGTTTCTTTGCATTATTTAAAAATAGACATGATTATTTATATATAATGAAAATTATATCTACTAAAGATGGTGTTAGAGAATATGCAAATAGGATTTTTGATTATGCTATAAAAGTAAGTCCATATTGCGCTAATCAAGGTGTTTTAAATAATGAGTTGTTATCATTTATTAATGGATTAGATGATAATGGTTGGGATTTTGATGAGTATAGTGAAAAATCTTTGCAAGAAGCTAAAAAGAGATGTGGAGTTTATCCAATTGATGAAAAGACACTAGCTCTTATTTCTTCAGAAGCTGAAAAGGCACAATCTTTAATTGAAAAATTAGAAGATATGAAGAGAATAATAGATGAATATGAAGAGAAAGTAAGAACTTTAACTTCTGAAGGTAAAGAAGCATTAGAGACTACTTTAGCAAATGGTAAAAAAGAAATTTCAGCAGCAACTTCTAAAGGAAAGAAAGATATTAATAGTTTATCACAATCTTCAATAAAGGAATTACGTGATTATATTGGTAGTACTGAGAAGGATATAGAAGAAAGATTAGATAAATATTTAATAACTTTACAAGAAGGATTAAAAGAAAGCAGCGATCAGGTATTTAGAAAGATTTTAGAAGATGCCCAAAAGAGTATAAGAGAAATAAAACTTATGGCTCAAGGATTATCTAGAACGACTACTTCAGAACTTATTAGAATTCAAAGGGCATCTGAAGATAGTGTAGATAAGTTAAAAACATATTTAGAAAATGAACCACAATTACAAGCAATGCTTAATGAGGCTCAAAAAGATGATACAATTAGAGAGGCTTTATTAAGATTTGGCGAGTTACAAAGTGGAGCAGTCAATGCTTCTACACAAACTGTTGTTGCAACTAGCAGTACTCCTGGGGTTATTATTCCTGGTAGTGATAGATTGGTTGTACCAGCAAATCCTAGCGTTGTAATTCCTAAGAGTGAAGTTTCTTCTATAGTAATTCCAGCGTTTGATGAATCTATTCCTTTTGAAAGAAGATTAGAAAAGATATTAGCAGAAAAGGAAAGAAGAGAAGCAGCTGGTGAGATATTCCATGCTAAAACAGAAGAGATTATTCGTGATATTTTAGAAGGCGATTGGTGTTATTTATGGGGACCAAGTGGATGTGGTAAAACATATACTATAAAACAAATTGGTAAGTTAATTGGTCTTGAAATGATAAATAATGGTAAAATTACTGATAAGTATAGTATTATGGCTTATAATGATCCACATGGTAGATTTAGAGCTACGCAAGCATTTATTGCTTTATATTATGGAAAACTTTTATTACTTGATGAGCTAGATAATGGTAATGTAGATACACAAGTTGTTTTAAATGATTTATATTCAGAATTACATGATTATCTAGCAAATCCTAGAGAACAAAGATTTGTTACTTTTGCTGAAGATATGACTGTTCCAGTTAATCCTAATTTTAGAATGATTAGTGCTGGTAATACTTCAGGGGAAGGAGAAAATGAAGCTTTCTCATCTCGCGGTAAAATGGATGAATCTGTACAACAAAGAATGACACCAATAAGATTCTGGTATGATAATAGAGTAGAACAAAGAATATTTGGTAATTATGAAAGTTGGTATAATATTTTTGTTAATTTTAGAAAAGCTTGTGATGATTATGCTAAGCATGAAAGCATTGATACTCCAATTGGTATTGTTACAACAAGAGATGCGTCTGATATCGTTAGGTATATTGGACATAATAGTAAGGGTGTAGATCAAGTACTTGCAGAAAAGTTTGTTCAAACAAAAAGCGAAGATTATTTAAAATTTATTATGAATAAGTTTAAAAGTTATTATAATATTGAAAGAGTTCCATCAAGAGATTTTGAAATTAATGATAGACTAGGTGATGTTAGAGAAATTGATATTGCTAAAAAGTTGATTATGAAATGTAATAGAAGTAAAGAAGAAAGATAAAGTTTAGGGGGAATAATATGTCTGCTAAAGAGAATCAAGAAAATTTTTCAGATAATATATTTACGCCAGAGAAAATCAAAGTTGGTAGAGAAAGTTATCAAATGTATAGAGCTAGATTTTCTAATTTATATTCTTTATATGAGTATTTGAAAAGCAATCCTGTAATTAACAATTCAATTTTTTATAAGTTATCTAGTATAGATGGTTCATATGATTTTGCTGGTAAGCCATATGAAGAAGCTGTTGAAGATTTGATAAGTGAAGTAGATCCTGGTTATGAAGAATTTTTAAGATTACAAAGTAATTTGAATAATGCTAAAAATGGCAAAGTTCATAAATTTAGATTAGTTAGAACAGTTGCTGGTGGGCATTTAAATATTCCAGCTTATTGTGCAGGTAATCCTCTTTGTTATGAATCAGAGGAAAGAATATCAAAACCAAAGTTTATAAGAATACATGTTTCTTTATCATATTATTGGGGAACAAGTAAGTCACAGGTCTTAAATAGAGCTATAATTATAACTAATATTTTAAAAGCTTTAGAAAAAGCTGGTTATAGCGTTGATTTAAATACTTTTGAAATGTGTAAAGAATATGATGAACTTGTTTATATTATTGTTCAAATTAAGAAGCATGGTGGAAGATTAAATATGAGTGCTTTATATAAAACCTTATGTCATGTCGAATTTCTAAGAAGAATATTGTTTCGTGTATTAGAAACTTTAGATGTTAATAATAGTTGGTGTGGCGGATATGGTGAGACTTGTGATGAAAATTTTATTCGCAAAGCATTAAAATTAGGAGATAAAGATATTTTCTTTGATCAACCAAGATCAATGGGAATTGAAGGAGAAGACTTGGCAGAGGATTTTGAGGCAGCAATTAGACATTTAAATTTAGAAGATAAAATAGATGTAGAAAAAGCTAAAAGAGAATTTAGAGAAGATGCAAAAGTACTTACTAAGAAAAGAATTTATTAAAAAAATACTCGCTTGAGTATTTTTTTTTGATTTATGAAAATAGTTTTTTGATAAGTTATTTTTTCTTAAAAATAGATAATTGATAGTAGATAGATTTTTTTCTGGTAGTTAAATAAAGTTTTTGGTATATATATTTTATTGAAATTAATTTTTTAGTGATTTTACTTATCTTTCATAATTTGATATAAAGATTTTCGAAAGGAAGTAAGAATAAATGTTAAGATTAAAAAATGATAAACATAAACTATTAGAAGTTGATTATGAGAAGACAAATAAGTATGCAATTAAGTTTGAAAAGTTGAGTGAAGGTAAAAAGATATCATTAATGAATGATAATATGTTTAAGACGATGTTTGTTAATTCAAAT
>DEUO01000103.1:0-174 GCA_002362595.1 Caryophanales bacterium UBA3260 | reverse complement strand
GATGTAATAGAGATATTTTATATACAAAATGATAAGAGAGATGTAATAACAGATAAGTTAATATTTATAAATATATCTATTCCTAACTTAAGAGAGAAATGGTATAATAAGGGCATAAATGAACTAAGCGAGTTAGAAAGATATATTTTAAGTTTGATAGAAACAGATATAGAT
>DEUO01000162.1:2426-3815 GCA_002362595.1 Caryophanales bacterium UBA3260 | reverse complement strand
AAAGATTACTTGAAAGAAAAATGTCATTTTCTTTATCTATTATTATTGTATTCATTTTAATTATTTCTTTCTATGTCATTTTTATCACTAATATTAGTGAATCCTTCTTTTTCTATTATTTTTACAAGTTCATATCCACCTGTTTTAATTATTTTTTTATTTTTAAGTATATGAACATAGTCTGGTTTTAGAATTTCTAGTAATTTAGGATTATGAGTGATAAGTAAGATAGAACATTTTGTTTCTTGTTGATATTCTTTAATAGAGTTAGCAACGGTTTTTAGGGCATCTACATCTAAGCCTGAATCTACTTCATCAAGTATTAAAAAAGTTGGTTTAAGCATCCAGATATGAAGTAGTTCATTTTTTTTACGTTCTCCACCAGACATACCACTATTGATATCACGATGTAAGAAATTTTCAGGTATATTTAGTTTTTTGCATATTTCAGATGCTTTTTTGGAAAAAGCAAAGATATCAATGTGTTCTCCTGTTCTTTCAGAAAGGGCTGTTCTAAGCATTTCAGCATTAGTTACTCCTTCAATAGCAATAGGATTTTGAGATATCATCATAATACCTAAACGACTTATTTCAGTAGTAGATAAATCTATTATATTTTTATCATTATATATAATATTACCTTCTGTTATATGATAATTAGGATCTTTTAATATTGAACGACAGATGGTACTTTTTCCTACACCATTTGGTCCCATTAAAACATGAGTTTCACCATCGTTTATAGTTAAAGAGAAATCTTTTAAAATTATTTTATTATCTGCTTCGGCAGTAATTTTTTGTATATCTAACATATGTATCACCTTTAGTTATTTTAGCACCTTTTAAATTATAAGTCTATATACTTATAGGGGGTATTATATAATGTAAAAAAATACCTTAATTATAAGGTATCTTTTGATTCTTCTGTTTTAATTAAGATATTTAATAATTCCTTAGATGCTTTAGTTAATGATTCTTCATCATATAATATACTTAATTTAATTTCTGGTAAGTTTTCATTTAATTCGATTATTTTTAAATCATTATTTTTCTTAGCTATTTCTAATGGTAAGTATCCTATTCCCAGTCCTTCTTTAGTATAGTTTAATATCATTTCAGTTGTATCTGCTTCTATTGTTGGAGTTATAGTTAGATTTTTAATCGTTAAATATATATCAAGATTTTGTCTTTCTTCTGTTTTTTCAACAGGTATAATAGTTTTATCACTCATAATATCATTTATAGAAGTTATTGTTGCTATATTAGGATATGTTATATTTGCAGCAAAGCAATATTTATCACTTAGTAATGGGATTTCCTTTAAATTTTTATTATTTATGGAATTATTGGCAATAATGACTATATCAATATTATGATGTAGTAATGATT
>DEUO01000162.1:1897-2235 GCA_002362595.1 Caryophanales bacterium UBA3260 | reverse complement strand
AGTAATGATTCAATTAGTTCTGTATTAGTACCATCTTGTAATTTAATAGATGTATTTGGATTGCTAGATATATATTCTTTAATATTATCTTTTATATAGTAATTACTTATGTATGATGAAGTTCCAATAGAAATAGTTGCTTTTTCTAATTCTTTTCCTTCTTTTAATTCTCTTTCACCTAATGATATATAATTATAGGCTTTTTCTACATAAGGTAGTAAGGCTTTAGCTTCAGAAGTTAATTCAATTCCTCTATTTGTACGACAAAATAAAACGGTTCCTAATTCGTATTCTAAGTTCTGAATATGTTTGGATATGGCAGGTTGAGAAATATGAAG
>DEUO01000162.1:402-1615 GCA_002362595.1 Caryophanales bacterium UBA3260 | reverse complement strand
TATGGCAGGTTGAGAAATATGAAGTGTCTTGGTAGATTCAGAAAAGCTTTTTGTTTTGGCGACAATATAAAAGACACGGTATAAGTTAAGATTCATATTTTCACTCGGTAGTGCCATATAATGCCCTCCTTTTGTTGAAATTTATTATATACTAAATATTAGTTTTGTCAAGGTAGATATAACTAAATTAAAAATAACTATAACAATATGTTATAGTCATTTCATTATTATATGTTTTCTTTTACCCAAGTAGATAAATTTTCTTTTGTTTTGGTTTTAACTAATTCAGATTTTATAATACCATTTTTAACAGAAAAGATAGATGGAGTTGACTGAAAAGAATAATATGATCTGAATTTATTAAGTTCATCATCTGTTAATTTATCTAAGTCAATACGATAAATTTTTTTATTGTTTTCTTTATATACTTCATTTACTGTTTCTTCATATACTGCGCAATAATAACAACGAGCGCTTGCAACGAATACATGGAAATCTTCTTTTTGAAGAGCCTTTTGTTCAAAAGTAGATAAACTAATATTTTCAATATTTTCATATGTTGATGGTGTTTCTTCTTTATCTTCTTTTATATCTTCAATACTATTATAATTACTATTTACTTTTGAATATATATCACTATTTACTGTTTCTCTTGATTTATTATCATCTTTTTTGGTATCTAAAACATAATATATAGTTCCTATTATTATTCCTATTATTAAGATATAAAGAATTATAATTATTACTTTTTTAGCTGTACTTCTTTTAATAACTTTGTCATCAACAATAACATTTTCTTCTTCTAAATTATTAACTACTTCAGTTAGGTTTTTATCTTCTAAACCATTGAAAATAATTGTATGTTCTAATATTTCTTCATTATTTTTTTTCTTCGTTGTAGTTTTCTTTGGAGTTGTTTTTTTGGTTTCAGTTGTCTTAGTAGTCTTCTTAGCAGGTGTCTTTTTAGCAGAAGATGTTGAAGTTGTTTTTTTCGTTGTTTTTGGTTTTGCTGTTGATTTCTTAGTTGTTTCTTTTGTTTCTTTTATTGTTTCGGTTTCTTTTGGCTCTTTAACAGTTGTTTTTTTAGCTGTTACTTTTTTAGTGTCACTTTTCTTAGAAGCAGCTGGTACTGATTCTTTCTTTTTAGTTATTGTTTTTTTTGTTGATGTAGTTGCTTTTGTGGCTTTTTTTGTTGATTTTTTTTCTTTTTCTT
>DEUO01000162.1:0-120 GCA_002362595.1 Caryophanales bacterium UBA3260 | reverse complement strand
TTGTTGATTTTTTTTCTTTTTCTTCCATAATAATCACCTATACTTCTATATTACTATTTTATTTTAACATTTTTTTGTAATAAAAAAAAGCTTTTTAATTGAAGTTGTAAGATAAAAGTG
>DEUO01000075.1:5814-7414 GCA_002362595.1 Caryophanales bacterium UBA3260 | reverse complement strand
CTATTTTTATAATTAAAAGAATAAATAAGATAATAATAAGGGTTAAGATAGAATATTTTATTATTTTATATGTATTGTTATTATGATATTTAGTTTTAAAATAATTATCTACATATATTATTAATGATGATATAACAATAGGGATAAAGGGAATTGTTAGGGATGTAATAATATATATAAATGTAAAGATATCTGTAACACTGCCTGATTTAGTAATAAAGGAAATTAGGATTGGTATCATGATAATTGCTACCCCTATTATGTTTTTTAAATAAATATTAAATAATTTACTAAATAATATTTGTTGGCGTGTTATAGGCATTGTGAATAACATATCAGTATCATTACTTTTAAAAATAATTGGTTCAATATTAGTAAAGTTTATTATAAAACAAGTTATAGTACTGATTAGGTAACCTATACTTAAGATTATGTAATTATTATTAATTGGTATTTTATTAAATAATTGGTAAATAATATAGCCATAAAAAATAAGAATAATAGATGTCATAATTGCTTTAGTTTCAAAGTTACTTTTAACTCCATCTTCACGAGCAATAACTATTTGGTTTAAGTTAAATATACTAAGAAAGTTAACATAAATTAATTTGATTAATTTATTCATCTACAACTAACTCCATGAATGTTTCTTCTAATGATTTATCTTTTATTATTCTTTCCATATCACCATCTACTAATAATTTACCATCTTTAATAATTGCAATGCGATTGCATAGTTTTTCTGCAACATCTAAAACATGAGTTGAGAAAAAAATAATTTTACCAGAGGAAGCTTGTTTACGTAGTTCTTCTTTTAGAATATATGAAGCTTTAGGATCTAAACCAACAAAAGGTTCATCTAAAACATATAATTTTGGGTCATGGATAAAAGCAGCTATTAAAACTAATTTTTGTTTCATACCATGAGAGTAGCTACTAATTAGGTCGTTTAAATCGTCATATAATTCAAATAATTTAGCATAGTGAGTTATTCTTTCTTCACGTTTTTTATATGTTAAATCATATATATCAGCAATGAAATTAAGATATTGAATTCCTGTTAGGTATTCGTATAGAATAGGATTGTCAGGGACGTATGCTATGTCTTGTTTATACTCTAATGGTTCTTTTAGAATACTTTTTTTATTTAAAATGATGTCCCCTTCGGTAATATGATTAATACCAACTATTGATTTGATTGTTGTTGTTTTGCCTACACCATTACGACCTACAAATGCATATATGTCACCTTCTCTAACAGAAAGATTTAAATTGTCTATAACTCTTTTGCCTTTTATATATTCTAAGCTATAATTTTTTATTTGAAGCATTAGAAATCACCTCTATCTAATTTTTTTTGAAGATTAGTTAATTCTTGGAAAACTATTTGACTATCTTCTTTCCATTTCTTACTATTTGGTCCAACAAAGAAATTACTAAAATAAATTTTCTTATGTTCTAATCTGCCTTTTTTACTGATAAATGATATAGATATAAAGCGAAGATATAATAATTTATGAACATTTAATGATTTTATTTTATTTTTAGGTATTTCATAAACTTCTTTTTCTTGATAACCAAAATGTTTAAAGATAACACA
>DEUO01000075.1:2389-5524 GCA_002362595.1 Caryophanales bacterium UBA3260 | reverse complement strand
AAAGATAACACATACAATATTGTTTTTAGTTAAAGCAAGAGATGACTTTCTAGTACATATATAAAGAATAGATAAACATAATAGAATTATATAAGTAATTATATATAAAGTTTTATTAATACGAGCTAGAGTATAATATAAGATTTCAATTATGAAGGTTATAAAAAAGATTGTTAATATAGTGTTACCATACCAACTAGCATAAACAACATTATCTACATCTTCAGTACTTATTTTGTTTATTTTATTTTTAAAGAAGTCGTAACTAAACATATTTTATCACCAATATAAGTATACCACGTAAATTAGTAGAGAGTAAATTGTAGTTTTTAAGACTGTTTCAATAAAAAAAGAAGTTTAGATTCTTCTTTTTTATACTATTCATATTTTTTTTGGATATTTTCAAATTCTTTTGCAAGAGTTTCGTTTTCATCGTCTTCTATTATCTCAAAAAGGAATTTACCATTATCAGTTATTTTTCTTATTAAAGGGTGACCAGATAAGTCTGATAATAGAGCATTTTCGTTTTCGCGGCCACAATAAAGATAAATATCAGATAGATTTAGGCGATTTAGTAAATTTGTATCATCATTTATTGATTTTATTTTCATAAATTTTTTAAAATTGTGTTCACGAATAGCTAGGATAGTTGCACATATGTGAGAGCAAGCACCTGTTTCTTCACAATTACAACTTATTGTAGTAAAATCTTCATTTTCTTTAGTAAGTGTTACTAAGTTAGGTGTTTTATCTACTATTAAAGCTATATATTTATTATTTATTTCTTCTAAGAAGAGAACCTTATCTTGTTCGTATATAGATTTACCTTTTTTATAATTCTTAGGGGAGAAAATGTTATTCAAAGGAGTTTTTTCGATATTTAGCTTGATTGGTTTGCAATAAGTAAAATAATCTTCATTATTATCAAGTGATGCAAAAATCTCATTTAAAAAGTCATCGAAAGTTCGTGGTAGATAAGAAAAGATTAACGCTAATGGTTCAGCAAATACTTCCCATTTTTGTGGCAAAAAGCGTGTAAAAGTATATTCATTATTTTTATCATCTTTTTTTATAGTAATATGAACACGATCACCTATTATATCAGGATTATCGAATACTTCTTGTTTTACGTTTATTTTTGTTACTATATTAAAAATATTATAGGAAATAAGTCTGTTAATTGTTTGAATATTCATATAATTATCAAGATGGTTCAAATCAATAAAATTTAAGTCAAAGAATACTGCTTTAAAAATGGATAATTTTTTTACATAATCAAATCTAACATATATGTTTTGATTATTGTAATTTTCTAAATATACAGATACAACTTTTTCATGACCTTTTTTGTCTAAAAAGTGATCTATTTTTTTAAAGGTTTCTTTTGTTATTTCGCGGTCTCTTTTTTTCATTTTTATCATCTACTTCTTTTCGTCTATTTTCTTTATGTTTTTCATTTTTGGGAACAATATCATCTAATTTATCCATAGCATATGTTGCTGTTTCTTGAATCTGATTTTTAATACGAAGTAATTTTTCAGATGCTTGAAAATCTTTAAATGCTAGAATTAAACGCTTGTATAATCCACCTCGATTTAATAAAAGTTCACGGACTCTAGTAGTTATTTCTTCTGTGTTATCTTTTTTCATAGATTTAGCAACATTTTTAAAGCCACTAATTATTTTGAAAGAAATAATAATATCTGTAATAAAAACGATTAATATAATTATACATATTATATATATAGCAATGTTAGGCAGTTTATTAATAATACTTATAAAGAACGGATTTAAGATATACATTACTATTAATCCTAATATACCAAAAGCAACAAGATTATCAAGACATATACGACCATTAACATTGAATTTTTTGTCTGAGTAATCCCACCATCGTGCTTTAAATAATTTTTCCATAATATATCCGGTAAAATATTCTAGAATTGAACAGATAAGGACGGCCATTACAAATAGAACAACTGGATCGTCAGTATATCTGCTTAATAAGAGATTAAATAAAGTTACTCCTACTCCATAAATTGGACATAATGGTCCAATAAGGAATCCGCGATTTATTAGTTTTCTTTCGCAAAATAAAGCGACAATTACTTCCATTACCCATCCACAAAAGGAATAGATTATAAATAGAAGAAATAGCGTAGAAATTGTTTTAATCATTTTATGCCTCCATCCTTCTTATTTTATCATATTTTGTTTTTCTAATAAACTTGTTAATTTTTTAAGAAATACTTGTTGACCGGAGAATATTTTATCATAAGCTTCTTCTATTCTAAACCATGCTGCTTTATCCATTTCAGGAAATTCATTTATTATTCCTGATTCAGGCGGCCATTCTAGTTTGAATTTATTTGATTTCATTTTTGTAGGATCAATATCTTGTTCTACACCGAATACTATTACTAGTTTATTTGTAGCTTGTTGTTTTTTAGAACCAATAAAGAATAATTTTTCTCTATTTATTAATGTACCAGCTTCCTCATTAAATTCGCGAATAGCTGCTTCGATTGCTTTTTCATTTTTAAATTCTCCTTTACAGATACTCCATAAGTCTTTTTCAACCCAATAAGGTCCTCCTGGATGTTCTAAGTAAACATATAAATTATCATCTTCTATTTTATAAGGTAAAATACCAGCACTACGCTTCATCATATTTTATTTTTCCTTTCTGAAAATAATTGCTACTACACCATTTTCTAATTGTTCTTCATCAGTATAGAAACGTTTCATTTCATTTAAATACATTTCTTTTGTATAATTTTCAAGGTACAGTCTTTTCATATCATAATTATCTACTAGTTCACTAAAGTTATTGTAATATTCTAAACCTGTTACTGTAGCTCTTATCTCTTCATCTTCAAGAGGTCTTTTTAAGAAAATTAATGTATCACCAATATGAAGTTTCCTTCTTTTTTCATCATTAATTCTTACTTCAATATCTTTAATACCTTTCTTAACTATTTCAAAAACATCTTCATGTAAGTGTATTTTCATTTCCATAATTATACCTCCAATATGTAAAAACGATATAGTATATAAATCCATATAATAAACATTACTATATTAAATAAATGAAATTTTATTTTTTTAGTTTTATGATGAAATATTAACATACCT
>DEUO01000075.1:0-2094 GCA_002362595.1 Caryophanales bacterium UBA3260 | reverse complement strand
TAGCTCCAATTGGAGCGCCTATAGTACTAAAAAAGAATAATGTTATTTCTCTAATTCTTCTTTTATTATATATTGCTTTTAATTTATCTATTCCATATAGAAAGAAACATATAGTATTTATAATAATTAGGTATATAAAAAAGTGTTTCATACTCATCACGATATAATTATATCATGAATAAATATTTTTGTAACTTTATGTATATAGTATTTACAATGATATAAAAAGAACATAGAAGTAATTAAATTTTTTCTATGCTCTTTTTCTTTTTTTATGTTTTGTTTTTAATAAATTGCTTTTTATTAAAATAACTGTTATTAATGTTATTGCGATAATTATAAAAAATATAAGAATAGATATTTTTAATATATTTCCAATATTAACTTTTCTTTTTGCTACTGGGTTAGCTCCATTAATATCAATATCGATAGAATCTGCTTTAGGAGTTGCTATAACTCCATATTGGCTCAAATGGGTTGTTTCAAATACTATATAACCATCTTCAATATGTCCATCAATGTATTCAGCTATTTCATCATTATCATTAACATATATTATCTGATAGTTTTCATATTCTTCAATATTACTATCTATTTTAATTTTTATTATGTATTTACCATTTTTCATTGAAACTTCTTTTTGACCATTATAAATGCTTACATCATATAAACTAATTAGATCTTTTTCTATTTCATTAGCAACTTTGTCAGCAACATCTTTGTCTTTTAAGTTAGTTTCTTTTAATGTATATTTTTTTTGTAATTTTTTTTCTGATATTAGAATAACATTGTCTGTCTCCAGTTTTGTTATTTCTTTATTTTCTTCTTTAATTTCTTCTTTTTGTTCTTCTTTTGGAGTTTCAATGTATTCTATAATACCATATCCATCTTTTACACTTTTATTAAGTGTTGTATCAATTTTAGTCGATAGCCAATTTTCAGTTACAATTACTGGTGTCATTTTAACATAGTCAACAGCACTTACTTTTTGGTAATCTTCTAAATTATATTCTAAAGGCAGATTGTTTATTTTTTTCAGCAATTCATAGTTTTCTTCAAATTCTAATGTCGTTCCCTCATATATTTTTTTATCTTCTGTTAATAGTGTTTTCCCGTTGTAAACATATTCAAATACTTGTTCACCATTAATTACTTTTTTTACAAAAGAATTTTGCTTAAATTTTAAAGATCCGTTACCTGTTACTTTAAATTTAGAATTACTTAGATGTAATAATGATATATTGTTTTGACCTTTTATATCTAATGTTACATCGTATTTATCCCAGTTAGTAAAATAATATGCATTTAAATTATTCAAATGAATAATATCTTCAATTGCTGAATAATAAATGGCATCATTATTTGTACCATAATCAATTCCTTTACAAATATGTTTTTCCTCATCTAAACTTGAGCTTAATTTAAATGATGCTAATACTTTGCAGTCACCAATTGTTAATGCTTTAGGATAGCTTAGTCCAATAAACATTAGCAGTAAAGTAACTACTAAATATCTTTTTTTCATAAAATTTTTCACTACTTTCTTAAAAGGGAATGTCTTAATTATAACACTATTAAGGTAAAAAAAAAGAAAAATTATTCTGTTATAACTTTTCTATATAACTAATTTGAATTTGCGTAAGCCATACTTAAGACGTCTTCATCTTCCAAAATTTCTGTTTCATAATGTTGTATTTTGCTTTTCATCTTGGCTATTTCTAGAATATTGCTATCACTTATTGGTATAGCATATAGGCGATTACGGAAGGTAAATAGTTTTTCACGAAAATCATCGATTTCTTTAATATTTATTGTTCCTAAAACATAATTATTATTTATTTCAAATTGCTTGATTTCTAATATTTTAAACTCTTCTTGAAGGTTTTCAAAGGTTAAAGAAGTTGATTCTTCAATAGGACATATTTTATATATCAAATTTACCTTATGATTAAAAGCTATTATAACCATACTTATTATTTCATCTTTTATTTCTTCTTCTGTAAAATTAAGTATTTCTATTAATAGATTATCTAATTTTGATATAAAGTTTCTATCACCATTTACGACATCTTCATATATTTTATCTAGTTTTAT
>DEUO01000012.1:4672-4882 GCA_002362595.1 Caryophanales bacterium UBA3260 | reverse complement strand
AAGAATCCATGAGCTATAGCAGGCATTATTATACTTAATAATAAATTAATATTATATATAATAAGTTTTATAACGATAAATAAAGTATCTAAAATAAAATATAATTTTAAAGATTTAATATGTCCTAATTGTGGGAATGTTGATAGTAATGATATATGTAGTGTATGTGGCAATAGACTTAAATAGATAATACTATTTAAGTTTTTTATT
>DEUO01000012.1:0-4435 GCA_002362595.1 Caryophanales bacterium UBA3260 | reverse complement strand
CTATTTAAGTTTTTTATTATGAAAAAATTGTGAAATCAAGTATTTACCTTGTATTTATTTTAAAAAAAATGTATCATTGTTATAGGGAGGATTAATTATGACAAATAAGAAGAAAGATTTAAAAGACGAATTTGATTTAGATGATAAGGAAATCTTTGAAGATGACGAATTAGAAGAAAAGAAAGGTAAAAAATATACTAAGGAAACTTTACTTGATGATTATGATGATGAAGAGGAAGATTATCAAGAATTAACTGCAGAGGAAAGAATTGAAAGTATTGAAAAAAAGACTAATATTTTAATTATATTGGTAGCTATTGTTTTATTATTCTCTGTAGTTAATACTATTACTAGTTTTAATAAGAGCGATGCTAATACTACTAAAGAGACTCAAGAAAGTAACGATTATTCATACGATGTAAGTGCATTTAAGGAGATAACTGCTAGTGATGTTTCATCAGAGTCTAAGAGTGGAACTATTATTTTTTGGATAGGACATCAAGGATGCGCTTATTGTCAAGCGTTTGCTCCTACTATGGCTAAAATATCTAAGGAATATGGTGTAGAAGTAAGATATATTGATTTTGCTAAGATAGTCGATTTTACGGTATCTAAACCATATATTAAAGATACTACAGCATGGGATACATTAGAAGCTCTTACTGGTAGTGGTTCTTGGTCAACTTTTGTTAAAGATAATTTATCTCAAACTCCACTTACTATTGTAGTAAATAAGAATAAAGTTATCGGTGGTCTTGTTGGTAATGATACTGAAGAAAAGATTGAACAATTGTTTAAAGATTCTGGATTTAGTAAATAATTACTAAATCTTTTTTAATTCATGGTATAATTAAATTGGTGATAATATGGTAGAGATGAATGGTAAGTTATTAAGAGAAGAATTACTTACAAGTTTAAAAGAGAAAGTTAATGGACTAGATGAAACATTAGGACTTTGTGTAATACAAGTTGGTAATGATGAAGCTAGTAATGTATATGTGCATCAAAAAGAAAAGTTAGCTTTAGAAATGGGATATAAGTTTATTCATAAGGTATTTCCTAGTGATGTAAGTCAAGATGAATTGCTTGAATTTATTGATTTAGTTAATGATGATGAAACAATTGATGGTATTTTAGTACAAATGCCTCTTCCTAGTCATTTAGATGAAACAACTATTCAAAATAGAGTTAGTGTATGTAAAGATGTTGATGGTTTATCATATTTAAATGCTGGTAAATTAAATCATAATGTTGATGCATTAGTTCCTTGTACACCTAAAGGTATTATTGATATGTTAGATTATTTTAATATACCATTAGAAGGCAAAAATGCAGTTGTTATTGGAAGAAGCGTGTTAGTAGGTAAACCTATAGCATCTTTACTTACTAATAGAAATGCAACTGTTACTATTTGTCATTCTAAAACAGTTAATATTGAAAATTATATAAGAAATGCAGATATTATTGTTGTAGCAATTGGAAAAGCTGGTTTCTTAACTAAAGATATGGTTAAAGAAGGAGCTGTTGTTGTTGATGTTGGTATTAATAGAATAGATGGTAAATTATATGGTGATGTTAAATACGATGAAGTAAAAGATGTTGCTAGTTATATTACACCTGTACCTGGTGGTGTTGGACCAATGACAGTTTATGAATTAATGGCAAATGTTTATGAGGCGCATGGATTAAGAACAAAAAAAAAGATAGATGAAAATGAAAGAAAGTTAATTAAAAAATAATCTTTCTTTTTTTATAATTATAAAATATATGGTATGATAGTAATTACGAGGTGATATCGATGAATATTAAAAATTTGACAATGACATTCGGATTACAAGAAATATTTGATGATGTCACAATTCAAATAAAAGATAATGATAAAGTTGGGATAATAGGAATGAATGGTGCTGGTAAGAGTACTTTCTTCAAACTTATTATGAAAAAACTTGAACCAGATAGTGGAAGAATTATTATTAAGTCTGGTACTAGAATAGGATTTTTACCGCAAGTAATAAGTGATGAAATACCTAGTATGGATATATCTGTATTTGATTTTCTATTAGAAGGTAGACCTATAAAAAAATTAGAAACAGAATTAAGCGAAGCTTATATGGAAGCAAGTACGGAAACTGATGAAAGAAAATTAAAAGATGTAATGAAGAGAATTGGTAAGATTCAAGAAAAATTAGAATACTATGAAGTATACCAAGCAGAAAATATATTATTAAAAATAATTACAGGTATGAATATAGATGGTGAACTTCTAGATATGAAATTATGCAATTTATCTGGTGGACAAAAAAGCAAAATAGCATTTGCACGTCTACTCTATTCTAATCCTGAAATATTATTATTAGATGAACCTACTAATCATTTAGATATAGATAGTAAAGATTATATTATAAATTATCTTAAGCATTATAATGGAACAGTATTAGTCATATCACATGATATAGAGTTTTTAGATGAGGTTACTAATACAACTCTTTATGTAGATAAAGCTACTCATAAAATGGAAATATTTCCTGGTAATTATGAGAAATATATTAAAATAAGAAATGAAAGATTAAAAACACAGGAAAGAATTGTTGAAAAGCAAGAAAAAGAAGAAGAAAAATTAAAAAAGATTATAGCTAAATATATTGGTGGTAATGAAAAGAAAGCTAGAATAGCTAAAGATAGACAGAAGAAATTAGCCAGATTAGAAGAAAATAAGATAACTATTGAGAAAAAGCCAAAGATAGCTAGATTTAAAATGAAGATTAATCATCCTAGTGGAGTTGTTCCATTAAAATGTGAAGAATTGACTTTTGGATATAATAAAGAACATACTTTAATAAATGATTTAACTTTTGATTTAAGTAGAGGAGAAAAATTATTGATAGTTGGAGAAAATGGTGTTGGTAAGTCTACTCTATTAAAATTAATAGTTGGATCATTAAAGCCATTAGCAGGAGAAATATTATTAAATGAAAAGACAGAAATTGGTTACTATGCGCAAGAACATGAAATACTAGATAATGATAAAATTATTTTAGAAAACTTTAAAGAGTATAATATGAGTATAAAAGAATTAAGAGCTTTTCTGGGTAATTTCTTATTCTCTGGAGATGATGTATATAAAAAAGTTGGAGTTTTATCACCTGGAGAAAGAAGTCGTGTTGCTCTAGCTAAAATAGCACTAACGGGCGCTAATTTACTTATTTTAGATGAACCTACTAACCATTTAGATCCACAAACACAAGAAATGATTGCTCATACATTTAAAGACTACGAAGGGACAATGTTAGTTGTATCACATAATGTAGAATTTGTAGATAACTTAGGAATAGAAAGAATGTTAATGCTTCCTAGTGGAGAAATAAGATATTATGATAAAAATACTGTATTATATTATCAAGAATTAAATAATAAACTAAAATATAAAAAATAATGATATAATATAATTAATAAATATCTATGGAAGTGAGGAAAGAAAGATGAAAGTTTATAATAGATTAGTTAGAGATAATATTCCAAATTTAATTTTAAAAGATCACGGGCTTCCTACAACAAGAATATTAGATGATGAAGAATATATTAGCGAACTAAATAAGAAACTATCTGATGAAGTAAAAAAATATTTAGAAACAAATAATGATGAAGAAATGGTAGATATTATAGAAGTAATAAGAGCTATTTTAGAATTTAACGGAAGTAATTTCGAAGAATTAGAAGAAAAGAGAAAAAAGAAAGCTGAAAGAAGAGGTACTTTTAAAGAAAAAATATACTTAGAAAAAGTACTTGAAAATGGAGATTAGAAAAAATGTCTCCTTTTTGTTTGCATTGTAGTAAAATATAATATAGAATAATT
This sequence comes from Caryophanales bacterium UBA3260, assembly GCA_002362595.1. The sequence goes on along the minus strand of DEUO01000012.1, from coordinate 582 downwards.
ATAGATACTATGGAAAGTGTGGTGAAATTATGTATACTAAAATAGAAGAAGCTATTCATTTTATGGTAAAAGCTAATAAAGGGCAGAAGAGAAAAAATGAAAATATAGATAAGAGTTTTCATTCAATGATAATTTATACAATGTTAAGAGATGAAAATGTAACAGAAGATGTCTTAGTAGCTGCTTTACTTCATGATGTAATAAATGATACTGAATATGGATATGAAGAGATAGAAGAAAGATTTGGTACTTTAGTTGCTGACATGGTATCAGATTTATCAGAAGATTTATCTATTACTAAATGGTTAGAAAGAAAAAAAGATTATGTTAAAAGAATGAGAACTAACTATGATGTAAATGTAATAAATATTATGTTAGCTGATAAATTACATAATTTATTATCACATTATAATAATTTTAAAATAATGGGAGATAAAATATGGAAAAATACTGGCGGTTCTAAAGATGAAAATAGGTGGTTTTATAGAGAGTTATATTCTATAGCTAAAAATAGAAATGCTTATCCTAAATTATTAGATAGATATAAGACAATGATAAAAATTTATTTTGGTGATATAGATG